>JAZUDA010000272.1:0-1546 GCA_045639455.1 Clostridia bacterium
TGATCGGCGTGAAGGTTGTTGACCGTACCACGCTGATTCTGCACATATTTGCCCAGCGCGCGCAAAGCCGGGAGGGAAAGCTTCAGGTGGAACTGGCACAGCTTCAGTACCAGAGCGCCCGCCTAATCGGGCAGGGCCTTGTACTGAGCCGGCTGGCAGGCGGTATCGGCACCCGCGGCCCCGGTGAGAGCAAGCTGGAAATGAACAGGCGGCGCATCCGGGAGCGGGTAACCGCGCTGCGCCGGGAGCTGTCTGAGGTGGAAAAACAGCGTTCCGTGCGGCGAAAAGCCCGGGAAAAGAACAAGGTTCCCACGGCGGCTCTGGTCGGCTATACGAACGTAGGAAAATCCTCCTTGCTGAACCTCATCAGCGGCGCGGGCGTGTATGTGGAGAACCAGCTGTTTGCCACGCTGGATGCCGTGTCCCGCCTGGTTACCCTGCCCTCCGGCAGACAGTTTCTGCTGACCGATACCGTAGGCTTCATCAAGAAGCTACCTACCGCGCTGGTAAACGCGTTTCATGCCACGCTGGAGGAGGCCGCGCTGGCCGATGTGCTGCTGATTGTCAGCGATGCCGCCTGTGCGGAGCAGGTGGAACAGCACCGTGTGGTGGAGCAGGTACTGGACGAGCTGGGCGCCACCTCCCAGCCGCGGATTGAAGTAATCAACAAGTGCGATTTATGCCCGGCTGGGGACCTGATTCCCGGGGCTGTAGGGGTGTCCGCCATCGAAAATAAAGGCATCGAGGAACTGCTTTCGGCCATTGAGAAGGCTCTTTTCGGCACAGAAGAAAAGATGGCGGCCAAGATTCCGTATGACAAAATGAACCTGCTTCAGGTGATTCGTTCCCTCGGTGTCATTGAGTCCGAGGAATACGGCGATGACGGTGAGATTGTGATTTTCAAGATTCCGGTGCAGGAGAAGGACAAGCTTCTTCACCGTCTTGGAGAGGATATGCTGATTCCCATGCCTGAATAAAGGGGGAAAACATTTTGCTCGAGAATCTTTTTTCAGTGCTGACGGTGTGCGCCATGCTGCTTACATCGTCCCAAGAGGCGCTTGTTCCTGCTTCTGTCACGGATTCCGGCGTTTTCCTTGTGAACCGGGAGAAAACAATCTCCTCACGCTATGTTCCGGAACTGCGACAGGCGAGAGTAAACGGAATCGTACGGGAAATGCAGGATGTGGCCGCAACGGCGCTGGAGGCGCTATTCGCGGGGGCGGAGAAAGACGGTTTTCGGCTGATGACGGTATCCGGCTACCGCTCCTACCAGACGCAGGCAGATATTTATGCCAGAAAGCTGGAGGCGACCGGCTCTGTTTCCGGGGCTGACAGGTATGTTGCACGGCCCGGTGCCAGCGAGCACCAGCTGGGGCTTGCCATGGATGTAAAGAAAAGAGGCAGCAGCGCCGGGCTGGTGGAGTCCTTCGGAGAAACGCCGGAGGGAAAATGGCTGGCGGAAAACTGCTGGAAGTACGGCTTTATTATCCGCTATCCCAAGGGATGGGAACAGGTAACGGGTTACGCGTACGAGCCGTGGCACGTG
>JAZUDA010000273.1:0-1912 GCA_045639455.1 Clostridia bacterium
TCGATTTCCGCCTGCAGCTCCCGCTGGGCGGCAACCTGCTTCGCCTCGACCGCGTCGGTAAAGCTGTCGGTAAAGTCAATATTTTCGATGGATACGCTGATGATGTTGATGCCGTACACCTTCATTTCCTCGCTCAAATCATCGCGGATATTGGTGGACAGCACGGAGCGGTTGGCAATCAGATTTTCCGCAGTATAGGAAGAGAAAATCGCCTTGGTCGTCTCCAGCATGCGAGGAAGCACCAGCGTCTTGTAGTAGGACTCGCCTACTTCCTTGAACAGCGTCATGGCGGTAGACTTGTTGATGGAGTAATTGATGGAGCCGGAGATATCCACCTGCTGGATATCGCTGGAGAACGCCTGGGTCTCGAAGGTGGCACGCTGCTCCCGGTTGTCCATCAGAATAATCTTCTGGAAGGGGGTTTTCAGATGGAAGCCTGCCTCCTTGGTGGCATCCTCCACCCGGCCGAACGTTGTCACAATGCCGGTGTACCCGGTGGGAACGGTCGAGGTGCAAGACGTAATCAGGATCACCGCGATCACTACCAGAACAGAAAGAGAAATCAGAAATCCTTTGCGCTTCAGCATTGTCAGAAACCATCCTTTCTTGTACATCGTACGGGCTGATTATAACAAATCCCCGGGATGTTTTCTATCATAATCCCGGGGAAATAGAACCGTTTATTTCGCTGAAATCCGCTGAATCCGCGGTTTATTCCCGCTCCCGGCCGGAGAACGACCGGTCCAGCTTTCCCTCCGCGACCTGGTTATCCACCCACAGCTGCAGAGCGCTGACGGTTGCGGCGATCTTATCCAGCGTTGCCTTGATGGTCAGAAAATCCTCCCGCTCATCTGCGCGCACCTGACCGTCCTCCACAATTTCCAGAAGGCGGTCCTTCTGCCGGGTCAGCTTGTTCAAAGCGTTCACTGTTTCGATGGCAATCTGGGCGAAGGGCTTCAGTTCGACCTCGCGCATTGTTTTCTGCCCGATGGCACACTCATGCGTACAATAGTAGTTCAGCAGTTCGGGGGCTTTGTAGCATTCTGCCATTGCCAGCGCGTCCTCCGGCTGGATGCGGGCAGCGCCGCTCTCCAGCTTGGCAATCCGTTCCGCCGTAACGCCCGGCATCAGTTCCCCCGCCTTTTCCAGCGTCAGCCCCTGTTCCTCACGGGCAAGTTGATACAGACTTTTATTCTCCCGGGTTGATTTCCGACCCATGGTTGGTTTCCTCCGTTATTGCACTCTTTTCTCCGTCCGGAAATACAGCACGCCCATCACCGCCAGATCCAGTACCATCAGAATGTACCCGTAGCGGGAGAACAGCGCGATGCCGGAGCGCTGGCGTAGGAACTCAATCCCCACCACCGCGCCCAGGAGTACCGTCAGGATTGGCATAGGCAGCCATGTACGTGCCTTGCGGCACAGCCATGCCATGATGGCCAGCAGGATTACCGCGCAAACCAACTGCTCCGCGTGTACAAAGCCATAGAGCATACCCCGCTTGCGCAGATTTTCGGCAAGGATCTGGCTCATCGCCAGGAAAAATGCCACACGGCTGAACTGCTGCGCGGGAAAACGGCTCTTTTTCAGGAAAAGTGCCGCGCAAATCAGTGCGAAAAACGCTTCCAACCGATAAATTGCGTAATACCACTCGCCGTAGCTGTTGGCAACCGCGAAAGGCGCCGTGGCAAAGAAGCCTTCCGCCTGCGTTCCGTAGCCCAGGGAGCCGAAGCAGCATTCGCCGAGCCGGAGAATGCAAATTGCCAGCGCGATTCCCGGGGCAAACGAGTCCAGCGTGTCAGGAGCACTGCCCTTGAGCTGCAGCCTTGACGCCAGCGCCACACCCAGACAGCCGCAGGCGGCACCCGCAGTGAAGCAGAAGGCCTCCGGCTTCATCCGCGTAAAGGCGGAC
>JAZUDA010000274.1:0-9000 GCA_045639455.1 Clostridia bacterium
GGGGTTGGGGCCCGCTGCCTGCAGGCACTGGAAAATGGCGGAATGTTCCGAATCAACGGGGAGAAGGGGCTTTCCCGCCCTGCGTGCGGCTTCCGTTACCAGATTGCCGCCCGCCACCAGCGTTTCCTTGTTCGCCAGCAGTACTTCCTTGCCGTTCGCCAGCGCGGTCAGCACACTGGGCAGGCCCACAATGCCCACCACCGCCACCAGCACCTTGTCGCATTGGGACTGGGTAATGGCGGCCTCCGCGGCCTCTGGGCCCATGACCCAGCGGCAAAAGCGCAGGTCGGCGGGGATTTCACTTTCCGGAATGGGCTCGGTCAGGCCGGCAATCAGGGGGCGGAACTGCCGCACCTGCTCAAACAGTTTTTCCCGGCTGCGGCGGGCGACCAGCGCCGTAATGCGGAACCGGTCGGGATGGAGCGCCGCTACCTGCAGCGTCTGTGTGCCGATTGAACCCGTGGAACCTAATAAAGCGATATTCTGCATCATATTTTATACCAGCAATAAGAAAGAGTAGATGACCAGCCCCGTGAACAGAACGGAATCCATACGGTCCATCATGCCGCCGTGGCCGGGGAAAATGTTGGAAAAATCCTTTACGCCGCAAAAGCGCTTCACCATGGAGGCGAACAGGTCGCCCAGCTGCCCCGCGGCCCCGCCCAGCAGCGCCAGGGGCAGGATTACCCAGCCGGAGCAGACCGCTGCGCCGATGAGGGAGAACAGCCCCCACATCAGGTACCCGGCCAGCACCGAGCCCAGCAGCCCGAACATGGAGCCCTCGATGGTTTTCTTGGGCGAATCCGCCTCGCACAGCTTGTTTCTGCCGAAACGCACACCGCCGAAAAGCGCCAGCGTGTCGCCGCCTTCGGCAATGCCGATGGCCAGCGCCAGGTAAAACATGTGGCTCCCGGCGGGGTCATGGAACACCAACCCCAGCAGCGCCAGCCCCGGCGCTACAATGGACAGGATGGGGACCTCGCTCAACAGCATGGCATCCAGCTTCGGCTCCGGGCCGAAAATAACCCGTACCGCATTCACCAGCAGCATCAGCACCAGCAGCGGCATCACCGCCCGGGTGGAGAAGAACGCCAGCGCGGGCGCACCGGCAAGCAGCGCCACCCAGCTGGGCCAGCGGGGCACACGGTGCCCTGCGCCGCGAAGCACACGCAGCTCCTCCACCAGTGCCAGAAGCGTGCAGCCCAGCACCAGGAGTGAGGTGGCAACGGGCCCCAGGAAGAAAAACAGGACGACAACGGCAATCAGGGCCGAAGCGGTAATAATTCGCTGTGTCACGTGCTCTCCTTTCTGCCACCGAAACGGCGGTCGCGGGCGGCGTACGCCTGCAGTGCTTTTTCATACTCGGCAGGGGTGAAATCCGGCCAAAGGGTGTCCGGGAAGAGGAATTCCGCGTAGGCGCACTGATACAGCAGGAAATTGCTCAGCCGCATTTCACCGCTGGTGCGGATCAGCAGGTCCACATCGGGCAAGCCGGCGGTATCCAGATGCGCGGCAACGGTCTCCTCCGTAATGTCCGTAACGCCCTCCGCCACGATTTGCCTTACGGCGCGGACGATTTCGTCCCGGCCGCCGTAATTGAGGGCAATGTTCAGTTTCAGCCCCGTGTTCTTTTCCGTGCGGGCTTCGGCAGCGGTAACCGCGTCACGCTGGGGCTGCGGCAGGCCTGCCTTCTCGCCCAAGATACGGATGCACACGTTTTTCGCGTCCAGTTCATCGATTTCGGACGAAAAGAACTCCAGCAGCAGCTTCATCAGCGCCGCCACTTCTTTCTCGGACCGGCGCCAGTTTTCCGTGGAAAAGGCGTACAGGCTCAGCGCCTCAATGCCCAGGTCGGAGGACATGCGGACGATTTCCCGCAGCGTTTCCACACCGGCGCGGTGGCCCTGCGCCACTTCAAAGGCGTGCTTTTTGGCCCAGCGGCCGTTGCCGTCCATAATAATGGCCACGTGACGGGGCAGCAGTGATTTCTCCATGCGAACGGTTTCCTTTCGGTTTTGAAAAAAAGAGGGGCACGAAAACACGCGCCCTCTCTGATTATGATTGCTCGTCTACCGGGTACAGGGCGGGAAACAGGCCTGTGACCAGGGTTTTTCTTTCTTCACGCACGGCGATGACCCGCTCCTCCCCCGCGGCTTCCTTCACCCGAGGGGACAGGGTACGCTGTACGGCGGGCGTGACGCCCCAGGCCGCCTCCGCAAGGGGAAGAACCTGTGCCAGCGGCAGACCCAGCCATGCTTCGTTCATCAGACGGACATGATCTCCTTTTCCTTGTCGGCGGTCAGCTTATCCAGTTCCTTAATGCCGGCATCGGTGGCCTTCTGCAGATCGTCCTCGGCCTTCTTCTGCTCGTCCTCGGTGATCAGGTTGTCCTTCTTCAGCTTCTTAATCTGATCCATGGCATCGCGGCGGATATTCCGCACAGCTACCTTGGAGTCCTCGGAAATCTTCCGTACCTGCTTGGTCAGCTCCTTACGGCGTTCCTCGTTCAGTTCCGGAATAATCAGGCGGATTACCTTGCCGTCGTTGGAGGGGTTTAGGCCCAGGTCGCTCTTCTGAATGGCCTTTTCTACCAGGGGCAGTGCCTTGACGTCCCACAGGTTGATGACCAGCAGACGGGGTTCGGGGGCGGATACGTTGCCCATCTGGTTGATGGGGGTGGGCGTGCCGTAGTAGTCTACCATGACACGGTCCAGCAGCTTAGGATTGGCGCGGCCGGCGCGAATGGACTGCATTTCGCCCACAAAGGCGGTCGCGGTCTTGGACATCTTGTCCTTGGCGGTAGCGATGATTTCTTTCGTTGTCATATAAAAAGCCTCCTTTAATCAAGCAAAATCTCTGCAGTTCATTTTAACGGATTTTTTCGTTCTTGGCAAGCGTTATTTTTGATTTCCCGTAAAAAACGGCCGCCAGGGGAAGGAATCGGTCAGGGTGAAGCGCTTCAGCAGCAGCTTATCCCACATGCCGATGAGCATACCGTTCACAAGTGCGCAGACCACCGTGCCCCACTTGACCCCGCGGAACACGCCGAAGCCGAAGCAGGCGAAGGACAGCACCACCGCCAGCAGGCAGCTGCACACATCATAGACGGTCTTCACCACGCGGGTAGGCTTACCCGTCTTTTCAGCCGCCTCCCGCACAAACAGCTCGTACGCCTCGGGCGTAATATAGGTGCGCAGCAGGAATGTGACACCCAGCGCGCACAGCACAATGCCCACAATATAGTACACAAACCGCAGTACCTGCGTCACCGGCAGCGCCTGCCCCAGCGCCAGCAGCCCGTCCAGCATCATGCCATAGATGAACGCCGTAGCGAAGGACAGCAGATAGCTGATGCGGAAGCGGCGCAGCACCGGCACCATCAGCAGCAACAGGAACCCCTGGAACACGTACTCCGCCGTGCCGAAGGTAAAAAACGGCAGTACGGGTGAAATAACCAGATGCAGAACGTACGCCGGCGCCACCACCATGGACATGCCGAAGTCCGCTTTTTCCATGAACACCGTGCCGATGCCCAGGATCACCAGCCCCAGCACATACGCCAGCTCAGAGGAAAGAACACGCTTTTTTGCCATTGTCGGATACCTCCCGGAGAATGATTGGTCCGTTTGGTACAGAAACGGAAAAAGATACGTGCAAGAGTATACCATAAAACCGGAAAAATGAAAACCGCTTTTGCATCCGCGGGGGATAACAGCTCGGGAACGATAGGGCCTTCAGCCCCTGAATGTCCCATCGTTCATCGTCACAACAAAAATTGGGGGCTCTCCGGCAAGCCGGAGAGCCCCGTTGCGATCGAGAATTAATAGTTGGACAGGTTGTACAGCTCGATGGAATCGTTGATCTGCTTCAGCTCTTCGATAGCGGCAGCGGGAGTGATGTCATCGGAATCCAGACGAGTCAGCACGTCGCCGCCGGCATTACGCCACTCGGACAGGGAGCCGAAGTGCGGGTCAGTACCGGTGGATTCGTTGAACATAGCCTCGATAATGCCCTGGATACCGGGGTTCACGGTCTTGACATACTCCTGGTATTCGGCGCTGTTCAGGGTGCTGTCGTTGATGGGCAGGTAACCGGTCTTCATGCACCACAGCAGCTGCATTTCATCGGTGCAGAACCAGTTCACGAAGTCGCAGGCACCGTAGATCTTGTTCATGTCGCCCTTGTCAACAATGAACATACCGGCGCCGGAGGGATATACGCTCTTGTACTCGTTCTCGGTGTCCCATACAGGCATTACGGTCTGGCCGAATTCATAGCCGTTCACGCAGTTGGCCAGCATGTTGCCCCAGGTACCGGCGGTGGTGCAGTACATGCCCAGGATACCGGCGGAGCAGTCATCACGTGCGGTGGAGGAAGAGGTTTCCAGGATGCAGGAATCCTTGGCCAAAACGGTGTCAACGGTTTCCAGAACCTTCAGCAGGGAGCCGTCTTCCAGGCACTCCAGCTTGGTGCCGTAGCCTTCACGGCCGTTATCGTTATCCATAACACCGGTGTCCAGCATACCGACCATCTGCTCCAGAATCCAGGTGTCCTTGCAGAAGCCGAAGCCGTAGGTGCACAGACCGGCCTCAACCATCTTATCGGCAACGGTCATCAGGCCGTCCCAGGTCTTCAGGTCTTCGGGAGTGCAGCCAACCTTTTCCAGGTAGGTCTTGTTGTAGGAGATGACGGGCACGGTCAGGTTCAGAACCATGGCGTACAGGCCATCCTGGTTGGAGAAGTTATGCAGCAGGGATTCCGGATAGGCGGAGGTGTCAAACTTGCCTTCGTCAACCAGCTTCTGCATCTGATAGAAGCCCTTATCATCGATAACGGGACGCATACCCAGGGCGTTCACGCAGATGATGTCGGGACGGTCGGAGGTGGGGGTGGACAGATACTTGGTCAGGGCATCGTTGTAGGAGCCGGCGAAGATGAACTCTACTTCGTAATCGTCGCTGTTATAGGCGGCGGCGATCTCGTTCAGAGCATCGGCGTTCACGCCGGTCAGGCAGTACCAGATGTCAACCTTGGTCTTGTCGGCGAAAGCGGTAGAGGCCAGAGCCAGAACCATGACCAGAGCCAGAACGATGGACAGGAAACGTTTCATGATGAGTATCTCCTTTCTATATTTATCGCATATCCTGCGATAATCGCGTGAGGAATCAGCCCTTTACGGCGCCCGCGGTCATACCCTTGACCAGGTACTTGTAGGCGACGCAGAAGACCAGTACGGGAACGGCAAGCGCTACGATGGCGACGGCGCACTGGCCGCCGAACTTGCCGGTCTCCTCGTTCATCAGCAGGGATACGCCCACCTGAATGGTACGCATGGAGTCCTTACTGGTGACCAGCAGCGGCCAGAAGAAGTGGTTGTAGTTGCCGATGAAGAGGTAAATGGCCAGGGCCGCGATGGAGGAAACGCTGACGGGAATCAGGATGGCGGGCAGGAAGCGCAGCCGTCCGCAGCCGTCAATCTCGGAGGCCTCTTTCAGCTCCTTGGGTACGGTAGCGAACGCCTGGCGCATCAGGAAGATGCCCATGCCGCTGGTCAGCGACGTGATGGCAATGCCGATATAGGTATCGGTCAGGTGCCAGGAGGCCACGGTCATATAGTTGGCGATGATGATGGAGTCGCCTGGAATCATCATGGTGAGGGTAATCAGGGTGAAAAGCAGCTTTTTGCCCTTGTACTCAAAGAATACGAAGGAGTAGGCCGCCAGAGAGCAGGTGATAATCTGCGAAACCACGCTGATAGCTACATAGATGAAGGAGTTCAGAACGTAACGGATGACGTTGAACTCGTGGAATACCTCCACATAGTTCTCCATCGTGAACTGGAATGTGAAGTAGCGCATGGCGGCCACGTTGCCGTTGGTATTGATGCTGATCCACAATCCGTACAGGATGGGGAAAGCCACGACCAAGCCCAGCAGAATCTTGAAAATCCCGGTGATGTTGTACTGCCGCTCCAGGCGGGAAATCGCTCTCTTACTCATGAGTACACCACCAGCTTCTTTTCCAGAATGAATTGGATGCGGGTAATGAGGAAAATGCTCAGGAATAGCAGCAGGGACAGAATGCAGGCAGTTTCAAACCGGGCATTGCGGAAGGCTGCCTCATACACGCGGTAAATCAGCACGCTGGTGGTATTGGCGGGACCGCCGCCGGTCAGCAGCTTAATCTGTCCGAAAGACTGGAAGGAACCGGTGATATTCAGGAACACCACAAAGAAAATCTGGGGACTGGCCACGGGAATGGTAACGGAGAACATGCGGCGCAGATAACCCGCGCCGTCCACACGGGCACTCTCCAGCAGCTCGCCCGGCACATTGCGGAAGCCGGTCAGCAGGAAAATGAAGGAGGAGCCGATGCGAATCCACACCGTGATGGCTGCCACACAGATAATGGCATACTTGGTATCGTCCAGCCAGTTGACGGAGGAACCCAGGATAGCGTTCAGCACACCGTTTAGCTTCAGCACAGATACAAAAATGGCTGCGGCGGGCGCGCTGGCGATGGCCATGGGCAGGGAGAAGAGCACCTCGTACACACGGGAGCCGCGGCTCTTTTCACTGGCGATGGCAGCCAGCACGAATGCCAGGAAAAAGGTGGGCACACCCACCATGGCGGCAAACTTGAAGCTGAGCCACACGCTGTCCATGTACTGCTTGTTCTTAAAAACCCGCTCCCACATACTGAAGCCGGCAGCCTTTACGGGCAGGCCGTTCACGTTTGTCACAAAGAACGTCAGGTAAATGGTGCGGATGAAAGGATAGAAAACAAAGCAGCCGAACAGCACCAGGCAGGGCAGTAGCAGCAGATAGGGAAAAATACCGTTTCGCTTGGAATTCAGTCCGCGGTGAGAGTGAGACAATTGATCACGACCCTTCCAAGAAATAAGAAACACGAGAGATGTAACCAAATAATGCCACAGCATCTGTTTGCCGAAATCATACCACACGCGGCAAACGATTGTCAAGAATGTCCACTAAAAAAACCGGAACATCGGGGGTATCATCATAATAAAAAAGTCGGCGGTTCATTCCACCGACTGAGCAAGAGAAAAAACGAATAAATGCAGCAGAGGGGGACACCGCCGCGTCACGGCGGTGCAACCGAAACCTTGTTTCGGTTGAAAGCTTTCGGCGCCTGATGAAGGTGGGAACGCTGGCGTTCCACGCCGAGAAAGTGTGCCGAAAGTCTGCCTCTGTCTTAATTAAATCTCATCCAAAGGAGAAAGAGTGCAGGGAACATGTCCCCTGCACGGGGGTCTTCGGGGGCAGGCAGCCGCCCGAACGTCTCCTCCCCGTCCTCAGTCGTCCGGCTTCGTGTAAGCCCCGGCGAGCGGGCCGGGCAGGCGGTTCCAGGCGTTGACGTGCCACATTTTGCCATCCCACTCCACAACGCTGACGGAGCCATTGTCCACGCGGGCGGGGAAAACGTTCACCTTGCCGCCGATTACATAGTTGAAAACGGTCTGAATCGTGCCTTCGTGGCAGAACGCGGCGATGGTACCCTCGCCGATATGCTCCATTTCCCGCAGGAAGGACGCCACACGGGCGTACTGGTCCTCGCAGCTCTCGCCACCGAAAGTGTCGTAGTCCCGATGCGCGTTGGTCCAGCGCAGACGGTCGCCGTAGAGCGCCAGCGCCTCGGGCTGGTGCAGGCCGTAGAGCACGCCCACGCCGATCTCGTTCAAGCGATAATCGGGGGTGTATTCCACGCCGGGCAACGCGGTTTCACAGGTCTGCTGGGAGCGGCGCAGGTCGGACGTGTAGACCCGGTCAAAGCAGATGCCGCGCAGCAGCTCCCCTGCCCGGCGGGCATCCTCGAAGCCCTCTTCGACCAGGCCCACATCGCCCCAGCCGGAGTAATACTTGCCCTTGTTGGATTCGGAATAGCCGTGGCGGATCACATAAAGCGTCAATTTACTCATATTATTCCTCTTTTTTCGTTTTTTTCAGGATGGGGAGCATGGCCATGCCAAGCAGGGACAGACCGATGCAGGCAATGAACACCGCGGAATAGGAGCCGGTGGCGTCATACACGGCGTTCTGCAGAATGTAGGAAGCAGAGGTGGTCAGGGAATTGACCGCGCTGATGCAGCCGTACAGGGAGAAGTACGCCATGTTGCCGAAGCAGTAGCGGGTCAGCAGCGGGTACAGTACGGTGGAGGAGGCAGCGCCGACCGCCACGGTAATGACCGCCGGCACGTGGAAAACGATGTTTGCGGCCAGGAGAAGGAACAGGCAGCTGAGCCCGCAGCCAGCCATGGCGATCCACCCGGCACGCTTCGCGCCCAACCGGTCGGAAATCAGCCCCATCAGCACCTTCACCGCTGCCAGCGCGCCCTGGTAGGCGGCGTAGAGAAGCGCAGCATAGGTGGCATCAAAGCCCAGGTCCGTAATATGCGGCACCATAATGCCGCACTGTACCGCGGTCACGATGCCGATTACCGCGGTAATGACCAGCAGGGCGGCAAAGCGAGGCATCCGGACCGCGGAGGCGAAGTTCGGGCCATAAAGCTTCTCCGGCTTGCCCGCGCTGCCCAGGGGTGCCACGCCGTCCGGGCGCTCCTTCAGGAAGAAGAACACAATAGGCAACGCCACCGCGGCGATAATCAGGGCATAAATAAAGAACACCCTGCGCCAACCGAACTGCTCAATCCATACGCCGCCCAGCGCGGAAAACAGCATGCCACCCAGGCCGGAGCCCATAAACGCCAGCCCGATGGCCAGCCCGCGCTTTTCCTCAAACCAGCCGGAAATGATCTTTGTCGCCGGCAGGAAGGTGAGGAAGCCCATGCATACGGAGTACACAACAGCGCAGGCGTAGAACGCGCCGATGGAGTTGCACACGCCGCACAAGCCGTAGCTGACGGGCAGCAGGACGGCCGCCACGCGCATGGTGGTCATCACGGGAATCTTGCGGTAGACCCTGCCGCAAAGCAGGCTGACCGCCATGTAAATCATGTTAAAAATTGTCTGAATCAGGGAA
>JAZUDA010000275.1:0-25759 GCA_045639455.1 Clostridia bacterium
CAGGCCGAAGCGGCGGATAACGCTGTCCGTCAAGCCGCGGCGATGGAAGTAGTTCAGTACCTCCGCGCCGGCAGGCTCCCACAGCAGGTTGTGATAATACCTTGCCGCCGTCTTATTGACCTCATACAGCCGTTCCCGGCGGCTGCGGCGCTCCTCGTAGGTCGGGTCTTCCCGCTCCTCCGGCAGCTCCATATGGGCACGCTCCGCCAGCAGGCGGACCGTTTCCGGGAACGTGGTATGCTCCATCGCCGATACAAACTGAATCACCGTGCCGCCCGCCTTGCAGCCGAAGCAGTAATACATCTGCTTCCGGGCATCCACGGAGAACGAAGCCGTTTTTTCATTATGAAAAGGGCACAGGCCCCAATGCTTGCTGCCGTTCTTTTTCAACGGCACATATGTGCCTACGACCTGCACAATATCCAACCGGGAACGCAGCTCATCCAGAAACTGCGGGGAGTACCGTACCGCCATCTTCAAGCCCCTTTCACGCCCTACTTATTCGACGCGAGGAGGTTTTTTCCTGCCTGCAGAGCGAAAAATCGCGTTCTCACAGCGGGTAAGCCTTGGGTACATACAGCTGGGTGAATGTCCGCACCGCGTACCGGTCCGTCATGCCGGCGATAAAATCCGCCACACCCCGTTCCGTGCCCTCCTGGTAGGCGATGGTCACATACTCCACCGGCATCTCGCCGGGGTGGGCCAGGTAGTAATCAAACAGGGTGCCCACCATCTGCTTGCACTTATCCTCTTCCTCCTTGACCCACGGATCCAGATAGACACGCTGGAACATGAAGTCCCGCAGCTCGTTCATGCCTTCGTTTACATCATCGGAGAAGGACAGATGCTCCTTTCCGTCGCTGTTGGTAACCAGATCCAGGATGATATTATTGATGCGCTCCCCGTGGGTCTTGCCCAGCACACGGCGGCAGAACGCGGGCAGATCCGTCTCCCGCAGTACGTTCGCGCGAATCGCGTCATCGATGTCGTGGTTCAGGTAGGCGATCCGGTCCGCCAGGGCCACACACTCCCCTTCCAGTGTGGCGGGCAGCTGCTTCCCCCGGTGATGCAGGATGCCGTCCCGCACCTCCCATGTCAGGTTCAGCCCTTCGCCGTTCTGCTCCAGCCGTTCCACCACGCGAAGGCTCTGCTCGTTGTGGTGGAAACCGCCCTCCAGCCTCTTCGCCAGTTCATGCTCGCCGCTGTGGCCGAAGGGGGTATGGCCCAGGTCATGCCCCAGCGCGATGGCCTCCGCCAGGTCCTCGTTCAGCGCCAGCGCGCGCGCCACGGTGCGGCCTACCTGCGCCACCTCCAGGGTGTGAGTCAAGCGGGTACGGACGTGGTCGGACTCCGGTGAAAAGAACACCTGCGTCTTGAATTTCAGCCGCCGGAAGGACTTGGAATGAAGGATCCTGTCCCGATCCCGCTGGTAGCAGGTGCGCAGGGGGCACGGTTCATAGGGCTTCTCCCTGCCCCGTGAGTTCGCGCTGAGCGCGGCCCGCGGGCTGAGCCGCTGTCGTTCCTGTTCCTCCAGAATTTCCCGTGTTACCATGCGTCGCGCCTCCTTGCCCGATGATACACTATCATGTTCGCCCGCCGTGGCGAAAATCCTGCCCGATGATTGAATTTTGCCCGTATTATGGTATACTAAAGGCAGTATTTCCGTTTTCGGAGGGAGGCGGCATCATGGCTTGGGTTTCACCGAAGGTCGACACGGCGCGCTGCGCCCGGGTTCTGTCCCGGGCAGTCCGGATTCCCACGGTCTCCGGCGGCAGCTATACTCCTTTTTCCCAGCTGATGAAGCTGCTTGAAGAATCCTACCCCACCCTTTTCTCCCTCTCCACGGTGCAGAATGTGGATGAGGACGGCGTGCTGATTTATATCCGCGGCGCACGCAACGATCAGCCTTTCCTGCTCATCGGCCATCTGGACGTGGTGCCCATCGACGTTGCCTCCGCCCATGAGTGGGTTCACGGGCCATTTTCCGGCGATATCGCGGACGGCTGCGTCTGGGGACGAGGCACGCTGGATATGAAGGGGCATGTGATTACCATGCTGGAAGCGGCTGACAGTCTCCTGCAGACAGGCTGGCGGCCCAGCCGAGAGGTATGCTTCGCCCTGTCTTTTAATGAAGAGATTCACGGCAACGGTGCCCACAAAATGTGCCATATTCTCAAGGCCATGGGCTTCTTTCCCGCCCTGCTGCTGGATGAGGGCGGCGGCGTATCCGGCGAGCAAGCCGGGCGCCGGCGGCCCATCGCCCGGGTCGGCGTATGCGAAAAAGGCCGTGCCCTTGTAACCATGACCGCCTCGGGGCAGGTTGGCCTCGCCTCCCGTCCCGGCCGTCAGACCGCCCCGGAAAAACTGGCGCGGGCGGCCGCCTATCTGGACACCCACCGCTTCCCGCCCCGGCTTTGCGACACAGTGGCGCGGATGTATCAGGTCATGGCACCCTGCGTGTCCATGCCCTGGCGGCTGTTCTACCGTCGTCCCAAACTTTTCTGGCCTCTGCTACTGCTTGAAAAAAATGACAATGCCCGCGTGCTGACCCGCACCTGCATTACCTGGACCGTTGCCCGCGCGGGCGTGCAGCAGTCCTCCCTGCCCTCCGAGGCGATTTTCCGCTACGACTGCCGTATTCTGCCCGGGCAGACGGTTGATGATATTAAAAAGATATTCGACCGCGCGGTGAAGCATTCAAGGGCAAAAAACAAACTGACCTATGAGGCGCTGGCGGAACCCCGCCGTTCCTCCCCCGTTTCCGGCGAAAGCTGGGACGCGCTGACCACCGCCATCAGCATCCGCTTCCCCGATGCGATGGTGCTGCCTTGCCTCACCGGCGGCAATTCGGACGGACGCCATTATGAAGAAATCACCCGGAACATTTACCACTTCTCGCCCTTCCGCCTGACGGCACAGGAGCGCTCCGCCATCCATGGTGTCAACGAAAAACTGCGTGTAGAGCTGCTGGAGGACGCCATCGTCTTTTTCCAACTGCTGCTGCAGGCGTAATAACATAAAAAAAGAGGTCGCGCACAATGCGTTATCTTGATCCGGTCAAGCCTTTCTTGAAATGCAATTTCCACTGCCATACCACCTGCTCCGACGGTCTTCGTACCCCGGAGGAGGCAGCGCAGATTTACCGGGATGCCGGCTACGATGTGCTGGCCATAACCGATCACCGGAAGGTGACCCATCCGGCCCGTGTGCCGGAGGGGTTGCTGACGGTGCCCGGCATAGAATTGGACTACATGATGCCCCACCAGTGTGCGCACGTGCTGGGGCTGGGCATGAAGGATGAAATCGCCGCCCGCTGGGACCCGGACGGTACTCCCCGGCAGGGCGTGGACGAGATTCTGCGCCTGGGCGGGCAGGCGATTCTGGCGCACCCTGCCTGGTCGCTGAACACGCCGGAGTTTATCGCCTCCCTCAAGGGAATTTGCGGCGCGGAAATCTGGAATACCGTATCTACCCTGCCCATGAACGCCGACCGGGCGGATTCCTCCTCTCTGCTGGACGTGACAAGCGCCTCCTACGGCGTACTGCTGCCCGTTTTCGCCAATGACGACGTTCACTTTTACGAGTCGGATCAGACCTTTGCCGCCACGATGGTGCAGGCGGAGGAGAAGACCGTTCCCGGGGTGCTGAACGCGCTGAAGGCGGGCCGGTTCTACGCCACACTGGGGCCCGCCGTGTCTCTGCTGGAGGTAGCGGACGGCGAGGTGCGGGTATGCTGCTCCGAGGCGTGCGCCATTATCTTCTACTCCAATCTGTTCTGGGTGGACGGACGTTCCTTCACCGCGGGCGGCTACACGCAAAGCCGCGGCCGCCACGCGCCGGATGCCGTCTTTACCGAGGCACGGTACAGGATTCAGCCCGGTGATACCTTCGTGCGGGTGGAAATCCGGGACAGAAACGGCAAAAAAGCCTGGACTGCCCCCATTGATGTAAGGGCGGCGAAATAATGGACATCGGTCGTAAATCCCGCGGCGCATACAACATTCAGTGCATGATGGAATACTTTGCCTCCCTCTTGATGGAGGACGCCTTTCTGGCAAAGCTGCTCCGTCACCTGGGCATGAGTGACGCGCTGACGGGCATTGTATCCTCCCTGGTGACGGTTTCGTTTTTGGCGGAGCTGGTTTTCTTCCCCCTTATCCGCCGGGTGCGCAGCGCCAAGCGCACGGTGATTTTGTTTGACTTTGCCAGCATGGCCTGCTTTTCCCTGGCCTACGCGCTGCCCCTGTTCAACGTTTCGGGTGGGGCAGGTCACGCGCTGGTGATTCTGCTGATATTGGGCGGATATCTGAGTGCCGCCTGCATCCGTTCCCTGTACTTTGTCTGGGCAAACTCCTTTGTTGCGCCCGAAAAGCGGGCAAGGTTCTCCGCGCTGAAGGAAATGACTTCCCTCCTGGGCGGCGTGCTGTTTTCCCTGGGGATGGGCGTGCTGTTTGACACGCTGGAGCAGCAGGGCCGAACGGTTCCGGCTTTTTCGGTTTTTGCCGGCATGATCATGCTGGTGAACCTGCTGAGCGTGCTGTGCCTGTGCGCTATCGGTCCGGGGCAGGAGCGGGAACGTGCCGGAGACGATACCCTGCTGCTGATGAAGCGGGTAGTGAAGAACCGCCCCTTTATGAAAGTAACGCTGATGGCCGCCCTGTGGTACGCCGCGCGGTATTTTTCCTGCGGGTTTCTGGGCGCCTACAAGACGGGCGAGCTGATGCTGTCCGTAGCCACAATCGAAGTGATCAATGTGGTGGGCTGCCTGTCCCGCTTCGCGCTGTCCATGCCTTTCGGCGCGTACTCGGACCGGACCTCCTATGCCAAGGGCTTTTTCCTTTCGATGGTGCTGGCCGCAGGCGCCTTTGCCGCCAATCTTTTCACCGTGCGGGCGACCTGGTGGCTGACAGTGATATACAGCATTCTCATCAATGTCTCCTTCGCCGGCAACAACGCCAACCTGCTCAATATTTCCTACAGCTACGTAGATCAGGAGCTGCTGGTCCCCGCCATGATGCTCAAGAGCGGTGTCTGCGGCGTGGCGGGTATCCTGGCCTCCCTTTTGGGCGGGCTGATGCTGGATTCCGTGCAGACCGCGGGCAACCGGTTCCTGGGCGTTTCCATGACCGGCTTTCAGGCGGTATCCCTTGTGTCGTTTCTGCTGACAGCAGGGGTTATCCTGTTCTGCCGCCGAATTATGGAAAAGCAGCCTGAGTGAGCGCGTCCTTTTCCCCATGCAACCATAAAACCCCGCTGAATCAAAATCAGCGGGGCTTTTCATATGATGTATTAATCGAAGCTTACGCCCGGCGGGCGGTCTTCCAAACGCGGGGAACAAACAGAATCAGCACAGGGAAAATTTCCAGACGGCCAACCAGCATATCAAACGCCAGCAGCAGCTTCGCCGCGGGTGAGAAGCTCGCATAGTTGCCCATGGGGCCCACCGTATCCAGCCCGGGGCCGATGTTGCTGAGACAGGAAATCACCGCCGTAGTGTTGGTGGCGAAGCTTTTCCCATCCAGGCTCAGCAGCAGCATGGAAACCACCGCGATGACCGCGTACGCCGCCAGGAACGTGCTGACGCCCGTGACCGTTTCCTCCGGCACGCTTTCGTCATCCAGCCGCACATGCGCCACGAGGTTGGGGTGCAGCATCCTGCGAATCTCGATGCGGAGGGATTTAAACAGGATCAGCACCCGGGACACCTTCACGCCGCCGCCGGTGGAGCCCGCGCAGGCACCCATAATCATCAGCAGCACCAGCGCCATGCGGCACACCTGCGGCCACAGGTTAAAGTCCGCCGTGGCAAAGCCGGTGGAGGTGATGACCGAGCATACCGAGAAGAAGCTGTGCCGGAACGCCTCCTCCACCGTGGCGCACTGATTCCAGATAGAGGCGGCGCACAGGCCGGTAACGGCAAGAATCACAATCAGGTACAGGCGCAGCTCCTCATTCCACAGTGCCTTGCGGAACTGCCGCAGCGCCAGCAGGTAGTAAATCGTGAAGTTGATTCCGAAGAGCATCATAAACACCGCCGTGACCCACTGTACTGCCGGCGTGTAGGACGCCAGTGAATCGTTGCGGATACCGAAGCCGCCCGTGCCGGCGGTGCCCAGGGACAGGATGACCGAGTCAAACACCGCAAGGCCCGTCAGCCGCAGTGACGCGTACATGATGACCGTCAGGATGATGTAGAGGGTGTACAAAATCCGCGCGCTGTCCCGCAAGCGGGATACCAGCTTGCCCACGGACGGGCCGGGGGATTCCGCGCGCATAATGAACAGCGCCTCGCCCGAGCCGGTGGGCACGATGGCCAGCAGGAACACAAGCACGCCCATGCCGCCCAGCCAGTGGGTAAAGCTGCGCCAGTACAGCATGGCGCGGGGCAGGCTTTCCACATCGGAAAGGATGGTGGCACCGGTGGTGGAGAAACCGGACACGGTTTCAAACAGCGCGTCCACCCAGAAAGGAATGGCGCCGCTGATAATAAAGGGCAGCGCGCCCAGAACGGACAGCAGAATCCAGCACAGTGCCGTCAGCACAAAGCCCTCCCGGGCGAACATGTGCTTCCGGGTCGGCTTGAACGCCCGCAGGGGCAAGGCAAGCGCCACCAGCACACCCAGTGTGACGGCGAAGGCAATCAGGCTTTCGGTCTCCCCCAGGAACAGGGCGATGCCCATCGCCGGCAGCAGGAATGCCGCCACAATCAGCAGCACCGTGGACAGGGGGCGCCCGATGAGACGATAATTCATTGCGTGCTCACCTTATTCTTCAAAGATATCATTCAGGTCGTTGATATGCCGGTCCGCGGTGGTCACGACCGTCACCATATCGCCGGGCATGAAGGAGCTGAGGCCGTTGGGTACGGACACGCCGTTATCATTGGCAATCAGCGCCACCAGAATATTTTTCTTGATGGACAGCTCGCGAAGCGGTACGCCGGTATGCAGTGTGGCATCCGTCACCTTGAACTCCAGCGCCTCGACCCGCTCGTTCACCAGACGGTGCAGGGTAACCATGCCGCCGGAGCGGTTTTCCATGGCGCGGACATAGCGCAGGATGTCGCTGCCCGTCAGGGCGCGTGGGCTGACGACCGTCTGCGAATCGGAGGCGGGAAGCAGTTCCCGGTATCCGGTACGGTTAATCTTCGTGATGACCTTGGGTACCTTCAGCCGGTTGGCGTACATGGAGATAAGCATATTCAGCTCGTCCATATCCGTCAGGGCAATAAAGGCATCCGTCTCCTCAATGCCCTCACTCTGCAGCGTGGCGAAGTGCGCGCCGTCACCGTGGACGATTTCCGCCTCGGGCAAAAGTGTCGCCAGCTCTGCACAGCGTTCCTTGTCCTTTTCCACCAGCTTCACGGAAATTCCGGACGCGGTCAGCATCTGGGACAGGAATACGGAAATATTGCTGCCGCCCACCAGCATCACGTTGCGGATGCCGGGCATCTTGATGCCCATCAGCCTGGTCAGGTTCAGCAGGGTCTGTGTCGGGGCGGTCACATAAATATGATCCCCCGCCTTCAGCTGGAAGGAGCCGCCGGGGATGAACACCTCATCGCCCCGCGCCACGGCGCAGACAAGCACATGGTCCTTCAGCAGGCCGTTGATATGCATCAGCGTTTCGCCGTCCAACCTGCTGCCCGCGGTCACAGGCAGCTCCACGATTTCCGCCCGGCCCTTGGCGAAGGAATCCCGCTTCAGGAAGGACGGGTAGCGCAGGATGCGGGTGATTTCCGCGGCGGCCTTACGCTCCGGGTTAACGGTCATCGAAAGGCCCAGCGTGTCCCGCAGCAGCGTGACCGTGCGGCTGTATTCGGGGTTGCGGGTCCGGGCAATGGTGCGCTTACAGCCCAGGCGGCGCGCCACCATGCAGGCCAGGATATTGGTTTCGTCCGCGTCCGTCACGGCAATCAGCAGGTCGCCCTTGGGCACGCCCGCCTTTTCCAGCACACTCACGTTGGCGCCGTTGCCTTCCACACAAAGCACATCATTGCGGGATTCGGTTTCGCCCAGAACCTCCGGATCCTCATCCACAATGACCAGCTCGTGCCCTTCCTCGGCCAGCACATCCGTCAGCGTCTGGCCGATTTTTCCGCAGCCGACGATAATAATCTTCATTACTCTTCTTCCCCTTCCGCTATCCGCAGCGCGGCGTCAAAGTCCGCCGCGAAATACGTTGCCGGATGCTTTTCCGGCTCCTGCTTTCCGTACCGGAACAGGATGCTGTCCACCCCGGCGTTGTTCGCCGCGGCGATATCCGCCGTCAGGCTGTCACCCATCATCAGCACGCGGCGCTTGTCCGTGATGCCGTGCTCCGCCATGGGAATGGTAATCATGCGGGGATCGGGCTTGGTAACGCCCATTTCCTCGCTGATATAGGCATCGGACAGGTATTCCGTCACGGCGGCCAGCTTATCCCGCTGAACGGAGGAAAAGCCGTTGGATACAATGCACAGCGGCATGACCGCGCTGATTTTTTTCATAAAATCCAGTGCGCCCGGGTACAGCACCGACATTTTGCCCAGCTTGTCGGAGTACAGGTCGGCAATCTGCTCCGGCGTCATGGAGCCGCTGCCCACAATGTCGCAGAACCGGATAAACCGGTCGTAGTGCAGCCTTTCCCGGGTCGTTTCGCCCCGCTCATAGGCCAGCCACACCAGGTCGTTAATATGGCTGTAGACCGCGATTTGCTCATCGGTCAGGGGTATGCCCGCGTCCGCGAAGGACGCGCGGATGGCTATCCGCTCCGAGGCGATAAAGTCGAACAGGGTGTTATCCGCATCGCAAAGGAGAATATCGTATTTTCTCATTTCTTTTCCTCCGCGGCAAGCCATTCCTGCCACTTTTTCTCGTCCGCGCCCAGCGTTGCCTTCTGCCCGTTCCGCACAATGGGCGATTTCATCAGTTGAGGCTTTTCCATCAGTTCCTCAATAATCAGTGCTTCATCGCTCATGTAGCATACCGTGCTTTCCCGCACCTTCGGGTCCGCGCTGTTGATGATGTTCTTTACGCCGAAGACCCGGGCAAACAGCTCCATTTCCCGCTTGCCGGGGCGGTTCTTCGCCATATCCACCAGCTGAAAGGAAACGCGCCGTTCCTTAAAAAACCTCTCCGCTTTCTGCACGTCAAAATTCCGTTTGGTATAATAAATCTGAATGTTCATTCCAGCACCTTCCGCACGTCACGGCCCACAAAGTCCAGTATCATGCACTGCCGCTTATCCTCCAGGCGGGATGACACACGTTCTGTATACCTGCGGGAGAACTCGTCCATGGACAGGTTGGTGGAAATGACCGTGTGCAGGCCGTTATTCTGCCGCTCGTTCAGCACACGGAAGAAGTACGCCACGGTGATGTTTTCCATCAGCGGTTCCGCGCCCATATCATCCAGCAGCAGCAGCGGTGTCCGGAGCAGCGGCTCCAGAAGGGACTGGTCATTCTGGAAATGCGCCTCCCGCGCCGTATCCAGGAAGCGGTAGGAGGAGATGATCAGCGGCGCGCCGCCGCGTTCCAGCACACGCTGGGCGATGGCCTGCAGCAGGAAGGTCTTGCCCAGGCCGCTGCCGCCCATCAGCACCAGATCCTTCACACGCGTATCGGGGAAGGAATCCGCGTACTCCCGGCAGATGACCTTGGCGCGATGCAGAATCTGCCGCTGGCTGCAGCCGTACTCGGGCAGCACGGCATCATCCAGAATATCCTCGCGCCAGGTATCGAAGGTTTGCTTCCGATGGTTGGTCAGGCCGATTTCCTCCGCCACCAGCGCGGTATAGCCTCGCTGATAGCATTCGCACAGCGTTTTTTCCGTATCGCCCACAAAGCCGGTGTCCTTGCACGCAGGGCAGTCGTAGATGGGCTGCAGGTAGTCCTCCGCGAAGCCGCTCCGGGACAGGTACAGGCGAACGCGGGCAGAAATGTCCTTCAGTTTTCCTTCCAGCTCGGCCTGGGCAGCGGGCGTGACCTCCTCCGTCAGGGCGCGGCGCATGGAGGCGAAGACCGTCTCCCGGCGTTCGGAAAGCAGCTCCCCGATGGCGGGGCATTTGGCTATTACTTCCCGTTCGCGCTCCCGCTCCTGCTTGGCATGGTCCTGGCGACGGCGCGCGTAGTCCTCCATCAGCCGCTGGTGGATTTCGTTCCGGTTCATTTGTTTTCCTCCTCCATCATGCGGCGGATTCGCTCCGCTGCGCTGTCCGTTTCCTCCCGCTCGCGCTGGGTATAATCCTGCTCCGCCACCTTGCGGGGCACTTTCTTTTCGTCATACTTCTGGGGCTTTTCCGCCGTGCGGGCAGCCTGCTCCGGTGTACGGATGCCTTTGTCCGCCCAATCCGTCAGCACGGTATTCATATAGCTCAGGGGATGCTCCCGCCCGGCCGCCATGGCGGCGCAGTACAGGACGGTTTCCATGGGCATCGCAAGATCGTTCTGCCAGCGGCTGAGCATGTTCAGATGGGTCTGGGTGACCCGCCCGCCAAACCCGCAGGCTTCACAGATTTCCCGCATCAGGTTTTTGTCATTCCGGTGCGTGTCCAGGAAGGTTTCCGCCGCTTCGGGTGTGGTAATGCCCTTCTTGCGCCAGTACTGAAGCAGGTCGTCCACATCTTCAAACGTGTGCCTGTTCTTCGAGGCGGCATACCGGGCAGCGGCAAGAATCATTTCGTCCCCCGCCTGCTGCTTCAGCGCGCGGTAATAGGTCACAGCCGCCGCGGTTACACGACCGCTGCCGCCCAATGCGGAAAGCAGCTCCTTCACCGCCTTGCGCTCCCCGTCCTCGCGGGCCATCTGCTCCGAAACGGGTGCGTTTCCGCCTCGTTCCCTTATGCCGGACAGGATTCCGTCCAGGTATGCCATCGTGGGCTCGCCGCTGGCGGTGGTACGCGCACAGGCATCCAGGATATCCTTGGGCGTGAATTGCCACTGTCGGGTCCATTTATCGTACAAGCTGATTTCATCCTCGCTGGGCATCCGGTACCGGCCCAGACGTCGGAGCACCGATTGCGCGCCCTTCCGGGCGGCCTCGGAGGAGGCGAAAAAGCTTTCGGCGGCGTCCGCTGTGGTGATGCCGTTTTCCTTCAGCGCCACGGCAATCTTCTGTGCCTCGCGGAAGCCGAAATGCATGCCCCGCGCCGTAATGCAGTGCTGAACCATCATCAGCACCACCTCCATGGGCAGGCCCATGTCCTCCACCCACTCGAACGCCATGGTGGTTTCCCAGCCACGCAGTTTCCGGTTCTGGCCGAAGAGCGCATACAGTGCCTCGGAAAACGTTTCATATACGCTGTCCTCCTGAGGCGGCAGCGACAGAAGCTGACCGGGATGCACCAGCACGAACATGGGCGGGTTATCCTGCACCCGGCGTACAAGACGCCGCCGCTCCCAGTAGCCCATGGCCTTGAGGAAGTCCTCCTCCGTCATGGCGAGGGCGGAACAGACCTGTGCCATGTCCGTTTCCGAACCTGCCCGCATCAGCGCGTACAGGTAGACCTTTACATAGTCCCCCGGTGCGCCGGGCATATAGTCCGTGAAGAACACGTTGGGCACGCAGGTCGCGCCCCGGGCAAGATAACCGTCATCAAAGGAAAACATGGTAAGTCCCCTTCCCATTTCGACAGGATAGCAGTTTATTATATCATGAAAAAGCGAAAATTCAAAAGGTTTTTTGGGGAAGGACAATCAATTGATTGTTTACAGGGGGGACGATAGGGCTTTCAGTCCCAGTAAGGAGCCCCCGAACGTCCTCCCAAATTCGTCCCCCGAGCGCAAACAAAAAACCGGGGGAAACGCTTGTGCGCTTCCCCCGGGGTCCCCCTGTCGGAAGAGACAGGGCTTTCAGTTCATCAGTGACACGAACCAAACATCGCGATTTATCAGGCATCCGGCTCCAGCAGGCCCAGGTTTCCGTCTACACGCTGATACAGCACATTGACATTTCCGGTTTCACTGCTGACGAATACGAAGAAGGAATGTCCCAGCAAATCCATCTGCATCTTCGCTTCCTCTAAGCTCATGGGTCGGGTGGTATAGGTCTTCTGCTTTACAACCTGCCGATCTTCTTCCTCCGGCGCCACATCCTCGGTATATTCGGGCTCCGCAATCGCGAACGCATCGGTACGCAGCCGTTTCTCCAGTTTTGTGCGGTGCCGCTGGATCTGCTTTTCCAGCTTTGTCAGCGCCTGATCGATGGAAAGGAAGAGGTTATCGTCGTTGGAAGCTTCCGCTCTAAGCGTTACACCGTTCATCGGGACCGTAATTTCCACCACGCGGCGATTCGGGAACTCCTTGGCAAGGCGGAGATACATTTCCGTCTCAGGGGTCAAATACCGCTCCATGGCCTTGGTTTTTTTCATTATTCGCTGGGTAATAGCCGGGGTAACAATCATATTTTTCGCGGTGATGGTCGTTTTCATATATGAGACTCCTTGTCAGTGGATTTCTCGCCGGCTGAGAACCCGGATGCGGCGAGGATGCTTACCGGCTGAATCCTCCGCCGCGATTGTACTGCCACACTCGCATCACGACCCTTCCTGACTGTAGTGGGAATCGTTTTCTTCTCTGCTCCCTCTTTTCTTTACGCTTTATATATTCTTTCTTTTTTCTCGTATTCCTGCTTCTTTCGGAAAAATTTTTCCCATTTTTTGAATTTTTTATTGATTTGACGGTTTTCCGGGGCTGTGATATACTCCTGCTATCAATAAAGGAGGTATTCCGTTATGGCGGATCATTTTAACACGTTCCCCCTGAAGTATTTCGCCGGTACCGTTGCCGGGTGTATGGATATCCCACTTCCCCAGGCGTACGCGCCCGGCATTGACTGGGCAAGCGACATTCTCAAGAGTCGCATGGGCGGAAAGGCCGACCGTGCCGTGCTGTACCATGCTGATGCAATCGGGCAGTATATCCTACAGCAGTATCCTGACCTGTTCGCCCCGGTATACCGCCATACCTCCATGACGCTTCCCTTCATCAGCACGGTCATGTCCGTCACGCCCGTGGCACACGCGTCCATGTATACGGGGCTGGATCCGGCGGGGCACGGCATTCTGCGCTATGTCCGTCCGCAGCTCACCTGCGATACATTCTTTGATGTGCTGATTCGCGCCGGGCTGCGCCCCTGCATCGTTTCCCCCGCTGACTCCACCTTCATGCATATCTTCGCCGGGCGGGAAATGGACTACTTTGCCTGCGAAAACGCGTCCGAAATCCGCAAAAAGGTACTGGAGCTGATTGACGGGGACAAGTATGATGTAATCAGCATTCACGCCTGCGATTATGATGATGCCGCCCACGCCTACGGCCCCGAATCCAAGGAAGCGCTGAACGCCGTGAGCATGGAAGCATCGGGCTTCAGCGATATTTCCGCCACCATTGAGGAAAAATGGGCCGGAAAGCACCGTACCCTGCTGACCTTCTCCCCGGACCACGGCCAGCATCCCATTGAAGGGCATCACGGCAATCACGGCACGGAAATGAACGAGGATATGAATATCGTCCATTTCTTCGGTACCAAGGCATAACTCCCGAAACAGAAGAACGGCTTCAGCTGAAAATTGCTGAAGCCGTTTTTGATGACTACCTGCTTCCGTTACAGGCCCCAGACCAGGATGCCCAGCACCGCGGCGAGGCAGATCAGCGTTATGGGGCTGATTTTCTTCTTTATTACCTTTTCCCCGCCGAAGTACACCGCCGCGAGGACGGCCGTCAGCACAGCTGCCCACACGTCCGGAGGAGAGGACGGGAAAATATTCTGCAGCGCCATCCGGCAGCCTGTGGCCAGAATAATGCCCGCCATGGCGGGCTTCATGCCCCGCAGGAAGGCCTGGACGTACCGGTTTTTGACGAAGCGCTTCAGCAGCGCGGTCAGAAGCAGGATAACAATGAAGGAGGGCAGTACCACCGCCAGCGTGGCCAGCAGTGCGCCGGGCAGGCCCGCCTGCACCGTGCCCACATAGGTGGCCAGATTGATCATAATGGGGCCGGGCGTGCTTTCGCTGACCGCAATCATGTAGGACAGCATTTCATCGTCCAGCCAGCCGTAGCTCATCACGATTTCCCGAATCAGGGGAATGGCCGCGTACGCCCCGCCGAAGGAGAAGCAGCCCACCTTCAGGAAGCCGATAAACAGCTCCGTCATGACTTCTTCCCTCCCTTCTCCCGCACCGTGAACAGCGCAAGGCTGACGGCGCCGCATAGCAGCATCACCGCCACGGAGGAGAAATTCAGCGAGAACGTTGTAATCAGCGCCATCGCCAGCGCGGCACAGACCGTAATGACGCGGGGCATGGCCTTCTTCGGCATTTTCTTCATCATGCGGATTGCCGCGTCGATAATCAGAATCCCGACCGCAAGCTTGATGCCGGAGAACGCCCCGGCCACCCAGCGGATCTCCAAAAAGTTATCCAGCAGCAGCGCGATAAGATAAATCACCGCGATTGAGGGCGTAACGATGCCCAGCGTTGCCGCTACGGAGCCCGTGATGCCCCGCTGCCGGTAGCCCACATAGGTGGCGCAGTTGATGGCGATGGGGCCGGGCGTGGATTCCGCCAGCACGGTAATCTCCATCATTTCATCATGGGTAATCCAGTTTTTCCGTTCAATACAGGTATGTTCGATCACCGGCAGCATGGCGTACCCGCCGCCGAAGGTGAAGAGGCCGATTTTTGCGAAGGAAAGAAACAAATCCGTCAGAATATTCATTGATCGCTCCCAGTATGAAAAACGGGCCGTGGAATCGTCCCCACAGCCCGATGCTGTACGTTTTACTTGCCGATCGCGGCGTAAATGATGTTGCGCAGACGGGGATGCACGTACACCTCGTCGTTGGGGGTGGCCTGCTGCGCGTAAACAACGGTCAGGCCGGTGGTGGGATCGCTGAGGAAATAGGTGCCTGCGGCGCCGCCCCAGCCGTATTCACCCACGGAGCCCGCGGAGCCGGATATGGCGGGGCTGACCATGGTGCGCACACCCAGACCGTAGCCGTAGCCGGCGAACTGGACCCAGTTGAAATCCTTCATTTGCTGTTCGTTCAGCTGATTCTGCCGCATCAGGTTCAGGGTGGAGGCGGAAACAATGCGGGTGCCGTCATCGCCCACGCCCAGACGGGTCAGCATGCGGGCAAACTTGGCGTATTCGTCCAACGTGGTGGTCAGGCCGGCACCGCCGCTTTCGTGGTTCGGGCTGCGCTGGTACATATTCCAGCGCATGGTATCGGTCTCGCCCTCGTCACGGGTCAGCTTGCCGTTTTCCACATGATAGCGCACACAGGAGCGGGCAATCTGATCCTGAGGCACCCAGAAGTACCAGTCCTTGATGCCCAGGGGCTTGAAAATATGCTCATTCACATAATCGCTGAACTTCTGCCCGGAAATAACCTCTACCACCGCCGCCAGCACATCGTGGGCCAGGGAATAGAGCCACTTTTCGCCCGGGTTGAACGCCAGCTGGCCCTTGGCCACCGCCTGCACGAATTCGCGGGTGGTGAAATCGGGCTTCTTCGCGTACAGCTCCCGCAGCGGCGCGGTCTCCAGGTCGTAGGTCAGGCCGCTGGTCATGGTGAACAGCTGCCGCATGGTGATATCCGCAGGGGCGGAGGGCTGACGGTGTGCCACCTGCATGGTGGTGAACTCCGGCAGGTAGACCTTGACCGGGTCGGTCAGCAGGAACTTGCCCTGCTCATAGAGCTGCATCATGGCCAGGCAGGTGATGGGCTTGGTCATGGAGAACATGCGGTAGAGCGTCTTGTCGCTGATGGGAATCTGATGTTCGATATCCGCCCAGCCGTTCATGCGGCGGTAGACCTGCTTGCCGTCCATGTAAACGGCGCAGTCCGTGCCCGCCTTGCCGCGCTCACGCTCCAGGAAAGACAAAAACGCGTCCAGATTGGAAAAATCCATCAAAATCACTCCTCTTGTGACGATTTATCCAGAATATATACCTCGCCCACCTGATGACGGTAGGCCAGATCCAGCACAATATCCCGCCCGGGCTCCACGCCTGATGCCCGCAGCGAATCGCTGACCACGCGGTACGCCAGCTCCGGCAGATTGTTCTCGCCGGACATATGCCCCAAAATCAGATTCCGCACGCCGGAGGAATACAGCGTCAGTGCCGCTTCCCCGCTTTCCTCATTGGACAGATGGCCGTGGCGGCTCCGGATGCGGTGCTTCAGCGCCGCTGAGTAATGAGGATTGGCCAAAAGCATATCGGGCTCAAAATTGCTTTCCAGCAGTACCAGGTCCGCACCGCAGGTGCCCTCCTGTACGGAACGGCTGAAGTAGCCGATATCCGTTGCCACGGCAATGCTGCACCCGTCCCCGGTCACGCGGTAGCCGCAGGGCTGCGCCGCGTCGTGAGGAATCTCGAAGGGGTGGATTTCCAGCCGATTCAGGTAAAAATCGCCCTCGAACTCCCGCCTGCAGCCGCAGGGAACCTCGCCCACCGCGCATTCCATGGCGCTCCATGTGCCGTGGGTGGCGTACACCGGCAAATGATACCGGCGGCTGAGCACGCCCACACCCTTGACGTGGTCGCTGTGCTCATGGGTAATCAGAATCCCGCCCAGGCTGTCGGCGGAAACGCCTATTTGATTCAGCGCGTTTTCCACGATTTTGCCGGACAGGCCGGCATCAATCAGCAGCGAAGTCTCCCCATCGGATACATACAGCGCGTTGCCGCTGGAACCGCTGTACAGGGGACAGAAATACAGACTCATAGCTTCCCGTTCATAATGGACACAATCAGTCCGCCGTTTTGGAACATGGCGGCCAGTTTACTTTCCTCCACCAGCGTGGCGAACTGCTCCAACGGGATTACGGTTACCAGCAGGGGCACAATCGTAAAGAACACATAGGCCAGCACCAGCCCGCGCAGCGCGCCGAAAGCGCCGCCGGCCAGCCAGTCCAGCGTCCGCAGGATCGGAAAGCGGAAAATACACTTAATCAGGTTGATGACGATATTAATCACGATAAAGCACAGCAGGAAGCACACCAGAAAGCTGATGATGTTCACGCCCACCGACAGAATAGTCTGGTTCACATACTCGCTGACCGTGCCCGCGCCCAGCGCCTCATAAACCTGATTCTGCAGGTTAAAGGACAGCAACGTATCCAGCGGCGCGGGCAGCTTGACATTTTGCAGGACGGAGGCAATGCCGTTTTCCGCCAGCTCTCCCACCTTGGTCAGGGACAGCTCCAGGTCGCCCACGCGGCTGGAGGCATCGGTAAAATACAGCAATGACTTGACAATGCCCTCATTGCCCTGTACCCAGGCGGCCAGCTTGGGATAGACCAGGAAGGAGGCGATTACAGATAGCACCGTACCGCCCACGCTGAGCACTGTCTGCACAAATCCCCGGTAGAAGCCGACTACAATCGACACGCCCAGGAAAAACAGAACAACATAATCCAGAATGTTCAAAGGCAATACTCCTTCTTCGCAATCATTCATACGGGGAAGCCGCTTGTATTGTACAACAAAAGCATTCTCACTTCAAGAGGGCATTCGCCCGGCGTTGACAGGCGGGGCGGGTAAGTTGTACAATAAAACAAAACAATCGAATTTCAAGGAGGGCGTTCGCCATGTCTTTCTATCAGGGTTCCATCAAATCCGCCGCCATGCGTCTTTATACCCATGTCAATGTTCTTTTGCCCGAGGGTGCCGCGCCGGAGCGCACACTGCTGCTGCTGCACGGTCTGTCCGACAACGCGGATGCCTGGGTGCGCCGCACGGGCATCGGCCGTCTGGCGGACAAGTACCGCATGGCGGTCATTATGCCGGAGGTACAGCGCTCCTGGTACTTTGACATGGCCCACGGCCTGCCCTATTTTACCTATATTTTTGACGAGTTGATTCCCAAGATGGCCGCCGAGTTCCGCATTCCCTCCGACCCGGAGCATCTGTATGTGGCAGGCCTTTCCATGGGCGGCTACGGCGCCGCTAAGTGCGCCTTTACGGGGCCGGAGCGCTTCGCCGGGTGCATGTCCTTCTCCGCCTGCTTCTACCCGGAGGAGCGGCCCGCACGGATGGGCGACAGCTATGAAACCAACGAATGGATCGCCATTCTGGGCGAACAGCTGCACTTTGAGGACAAGGACCTGCTGGAGCCGCTGGTGAAAAAGGCGCTGTCGGAAGGCAAAAAGCTGCCGAAGTTCTACCAGGCCTGCGGCACCGAGGACGGATTGCTGAATCAAAACGAGAAGATGGATAAATTCCTGACCGAAAAAGGCGTGCCGCACACCTGTGAAGCCTGGACCGGCATCCACGATTGGTGGTTCTGGGACACCGCCATCCAGAAGGGGCTTGCCGTCATGTTCCCCGAAGGCTGAAAATAACAGGAAAGCAAAAGGAAGAAAAACGTGAATTCATTTGTGATCAAAGGCGATTTCTGCTGGAGCGGAACCATAAAAGAGCTGTCGGCTGCCGCCGACTCCTATCTGGTGTGCGAGGACGGCGTTTCCGCGGGCGTTTACAGCGAACTGCCGGAAAAATACGCCGGACTGCCCCTGTTGGATTACAGTGGGAAGCTGGTCATTCCCGGTATGGTAGACCTGCATATTCACGCCCCACAGTATGCCTTCCGCGGTCTGGGGATGGATCTGGAGCTGCTGGACTGGCTGAAGACCTACACGTTCCCCGAGGAGGCTAAGTACGCGGATTCCGCCTACGCGGAGAAGGCCTATGGCATTTTTGTTGACCGTTTGAAGAAGAGCGCTACCACCCGCGCGTCCGTTTTTGCCACCGTTCACCGTGCCGCCACCATTCTTTTGATGGATAAACTGGAGGCAGCGGGGCTTGTGACCTATGTGGGCAAGGTGAACATGGACCGGGACGCCCCCGACAATCTGCGGGAGCCCAGCGCCGAATTTTCCGCCTATGACACCTTCGGCTGGATCAACGCGATTCAGGGCCGCTACAAAAACACGCTGCCCATTCTGACACCCCGCTTTCTGCCAAGCTGCTCGGATTATCTGCTCAGTGAGCTGCATGAGGTCAGGGAGGCCTACGATCTGCCCATCCAGTCCCACTTGTCGGAAAACCCGGGTGAAGTGGCGCTTGTGCAGCAGCTTTTCCCAAAGGCGGGGTTCTACGGTGCGGGCTACGAGCACTTCGGGCTGTTCGGCGGGAAGTGCCGTACCATTATGGCCCACTGTATCTACAGCACTTGGGAAGAAATCGACTTAATACGGAAAAACGGGGTTTTCGTCGCCCACTGCCCCGCTTCCAATATGAACCTGGCATCCGGTATCGCGCCGATACGGAAGTATCTGGAGATGGGTATTCGAGTGGGGCTCGGCAGTGATGTGGCAGGCGGCGAGTCCGAGTCCATTTTCCGCGCCATCTCTGATGCCGTTCAGGTATCGAAGCTGTACTGGCGTCTGGTGGATCAGCGTTGCGCACCGCTGACCTTTGAAGAAGCCTTTTACCTGGCAACCCTGGGCGGCGGCGCTTTCTTCGGAAAAGTCGGCAGCTTCGACCCCGGGTATGAGTTTGACGCCGTTGTGCTGGATGACAGCGAGCTGTGCCTGACAAACGACCTGACGATACCCCAGCGGGTCCAGCGGGACGTCTATCTGGAGGCTGACGCGAACTGCATCGCGGCGAAATTTGTCCGCGGCCGCAGGATTCTTTAAAGGAGTATATCCCGCGGGAGCAGGCAAATCCAATCATATAATAGCAAAAGGCAGAGGAAGAATGGTGATTCGTCCTCTGCCTTTTTTATGCTTTTCCTATATGAAAGAACGGGGAGTAAGGAACCGTCGGCTCCTTTTCCCCCGCTCGGCAGTTACCATTTCCAGCCGCCGTAGTCGCCGCCCCAGACAGGGCCTTCGTACACCTGCTCCAGTTTTGTGCCGTCCTCTGATACCGCATAGCCCACGGTTTCCTCGCTGGCGTAGTGGACGGCGTGGGCGTACTTTTCCACCGTTTCCATGGTAGCGACCCGGTTATTGTACCGGCGCGCGCCCTTGGGGGACTGGGGTACAAGCGCGATCTCCGCCTGCACCTTGTCGTACAGCTTGCCCATGTCGTTGATGACGTGGTGGGCCACCTGCAGCACACCGCACTTCAGCGCTTCGTCGGAATAGGTATCCAGCAGCACCTTCTGCACCGGGGTATTGATATCGCCGGGCTGGAAGAACCGGAACCCGTCAAAGGTGAAGACGGAGACCAGACTGGAATTGTTGTAGTCGTCGTTCAGTTCCTTGGTATAGCCGGTCGTCAGGTTCACATAGTCCGCGTGTGTGTAGATGGTTTCCACCGTCACATCCGCGATCTGCACCTTCATGCCGGTCTGCAGCTTCAGCACGTCCACATCTTTGCCGAACCAAAGAGGAATGTAGCCGTACAGCTTGTTCAGGTTGCTCTTGGCGGAGGAGAAGGAATCCCGCATGTTGATGGAGGGGAAGTTCCACATGACCCGCTCCAGCGTGAACCGATTGGAATAGCGGCTGAACAGACGGCACAAGCCGGAGTAGTGGTCGTTATGCCCGTGGGTGATGTACCAGCAGGCGATGCGGATGCGTTCGCCGTCCTGTACGCCCGTGATTTCCTCCATCAGGTTCATCACGCCTTCGATTTCCGCATCGTCGAATTCCTGATAACCGCCGCCGTCGATCAGCAGCAGGGAATTGTCGGCCAGATGAATCATGTACATCATGCCGCAGTCAAGGCGCTTGCCGTTTGTGCCGATGCCGGTGCCGTTCTCGCTCATGGGAACGCCGATCTGGTACAGCACGGTTTTATCGCCGGGCTGCTTTTCGTAGGTATAGCCGAATTCGGCGGGGCCGGAGACGGAAACAGTGTCCTCCAGCACACGTGCGCTGCCGTCATAATCGGTATAATACGCGTAGGCCAGCTGACCGTCCTTTTCAAAGGCGGCGTAGCGGTTCCCGTCAATGGCGTTTTCAAAGGTCTGCGTATAACCCCAGTCCGCCATCTTGGCCGTATAGGCGGAGAACTCCTCCGCCGTTGTTTCGGCAATCAGCGCCATGGGCATATCCCGGTTCACGGGCTGCAGGGCATTGATGCCCTGGCCGTCGTTGTACATCCGCTGGGACTTGACACCGCCTTCGTAGGCGGGCAGGGAATAAAGTGTCCAGTCGTTTTCATTGGCATCCCGGCTGATGCCGCAGCGGTCACACAGGCACGCGGCGGTATCATCCGCGTAGACATGGCCCAGCGCCTCGCCTTGCGTTTCGCCGCAATAGCGGCAGGCAACGGGAGAATCACAGGTGGCCTCGTCCCAGTGATGGCCGGAGCATACGGCGGGGTCGGAGGAAACGGTATCCAGCAGACACTCGCCCTCGGGGCATTCGCCCAGGCCGGTCCAGAGGGAAATGTTGTCGATATAGGCAGCCTGCGTCCCCTTGGTCACCAGCGCCAGCGCGCCGCTGTCATCCGGATCAAGCCGGGCCGCGGCGGTATGGATTACCTGTTCGAAGTCCCCGTCGCCCTTTACCCATACCGTGATGCCGTTTTCATAGTCCACCTGAACGCGGACGGTGCGGGTAACGCCCTTCATAGCCTGGGTGGAACCGTCATAAGGAACGCCCGTCAGCTTGGCGTAGGAGGCCTTCAGCGTCTCCAGGCCGTTGTCGCAGCCAATGACAGACAGCTTTCCGCCCATGTCCAGGGCAATCAGCGTGTATTCATCCCCGTGGTAATTGATGGCGAAGCCGGTATAGCCGTCCGAGCTGGTGCCCTTCAGATAGGAAATATCATACTGCAGGGTGAAGTTTTCCTCGCAGAAGGCGCCCACCTGCGCCGCGGAAAGCAGCCGCACATAGGCGGAGGTATTGCTCACGCCCTCGGCGTACAGCGCGAGGGAATCGTTGTTCTTGCGAATCTTGATGTCGCCGGAGAAGTCGTTCAAAGCGCCTGTCTTGAAGAACAGATGTTCAAAGCAGGTGTTCCTGGCAATCTGCAGGGCGGAGCCCATCTTGCCTATTTCGTCAAATTCCTCATGCCAGACGAGCGTTCCCTCGTCCGCCATGGACAGCACGGGCAGCACCGCCAGCGTCAGCAGCACCAGCAGCGCGCACAAAATCCTTTTCATGGTATATTCCTCCTCATTTCTTCTGAAAAAAGGAAGCCGCCACATGAACAGCTTCCTCTTTGGATACAAATCGATTATTTCAGCAGCTCCGCCAGGGAATCCATCCAGTCGGCGTACACGGTTTCGATGCGGCCGAAGTCGGCAGCCCTGGCCACCTCCGGGTCGATGGGCAGACGGGTCACCTTTTCGATGCCGTTTTCCGCGGCGAACTCTTCCAAATGGCTCTCGCCGAAGATGTGCAGCTCCTTGCCGCAATCCGGGCACTTGAAATAGGACATGTTTTCCACCACGCCCAGCACGGGGATCTTCATCATCTGGGCCATCTTGACCGCCTTGCCCACGATCATGGAAACCAGATCCTGGGGAGAGGTGACGACCCCAATGCTCTCAACGGGCAGGGACTGGAACACGGTCAGCGGAACATCGCCTGTTCCGGGGGGGCAGTCCACCAGCATCAGGTCCACATCGCCCCAGGCCACATCGGTCCAGAACTGCTGCACCGCGCCGGAAATCACAGGGCCGCGCCATACAACGGGATCGGTATCATTGGGCAGCAGCAGGTTGACGGACATGGTCTCGATGCCCGTGGCGGTCACCACGGGGTCGATGGCGGTCTCGTTGCCGACGGCCTTATCGGTCAGGCCGAACGCCTTGGGAATAGAGGGGCCGGTCACGTCCGCGTCCAGAATGGCCACCTTCAGGCCCTGGCGGCGGGCCGCCACAGCCAAAAGGGAGGTAACCATGGACTTACCTACGCCGCCCTTGCCGGAGACAACGGCGATGACTTTCTTTACTTCGCTCAGGGCATTCTGGGGCAGCCGCATATCCTCCAGGGTCTTGCGGGAGTCGCAGTTTGCCGTGCAGGTTTCACAGTTATGGGTACATTCGCTCATTTCGGATTCCTCTTTCTTTGCCCCGTTTTCGCTGTCTCGGGGTTGCTTCCATTATAGACGCTTTTTATTATCTGTCAAGGCGGGTCACTTTTTCGGGGTGTCTCCCCTCTTCCATGCCCGGATGGATTCCGCCCGTTCTCGGAACCGTTCCTCCAGCCCCTCGCCGGCGGGGTGGTAGTACACCCTGTCCTTCAGGTCATCCGGCAGGCACTGCATGCGAGCCATTTTTTCCGCCGTGTCGTGGGCGTACACATAGCCCTTGCCATAATCCAGTTCTTTCATCAGGGAGGTAGGCGCGTTGCGAATCTGCAGGGGGACAGGCTCCGCCATGCGGCTTTGCGCGTCCGCCGCGGCCTCCATATAGGCCACCTCCATGGCGTTGGACTTAGGCGCCAGGGACAGATAGACTACTGCCTGGGTCAGGTGTACGGAGCACTCCGGCATGCCCAGGAAATGACAGGCCTGATACGCCGCCACCGCCAGCTCCAGCGCCCGGGGATCTGCCAGCCCCACATCCTCGGAGGCGAAGCGCACCACGCGCCGCGCCACATACAGCGGGTCCTCCCCCGCCTCCAGCATACGGGCCAGCCAGTATACGGCGGCATCCGGGTCCGAATTGCGCATGGACTTATGAAGCGCGGAAATCAGGTTGTAATGCTCCTCCCCCTGCTTGTCGTACAGCAGGGATTTTTTGGAGATGCAGGCCTCCAGCCTTTCATTGGTTACCGTGACGGCGCCGTTTTCATCCATATCTCCGTTGAGCACCGCCATTTCCAGCGTGGAAAGCGCGCTTCTTGCGTCGCCGTTGGCAAAGTTCGCGATGGCGCGCAGCTGCTCCTCCCCCACCGTTACCTTTTGCCCGCCGAAGCCGCGCTCGTCCGTAATGGCACGGCGCAGCAGCCCGGTCAGGTCATCCACGGACAGGGAATGAAGCACGAAAACCTTGCAGCGGCTGAGCAAGGCGCTGTTGATTTCGAAGGATGGGTTTTCCGTCGTCGCGCCGATCAGCAGAATGCTTCCCTTCTCCACAAAGGGCAGGAAGGCGTCCTGCTGCGCCTTGTTGAAACGGTGGATTTCGTCCACAAACAGAATCGTCTTCTCGCCGAAGCGGCGGTTCTGCTCCGCCTGCTCCATCACCGCGCGGATTTCCTTGATGCCGCTGGTGACCGCGGAAAAATCGATAAAGGCGGACTTGGTCTGCCCCGCGATAATTCCGGCCAGTGTGGTTTTCCCCACGCCGGGCGGGCCCCAGAAAATCATGGAGCCAATGCGGTCGCTCTCAATCAGGCGCCGGAGTACCTTGCCCGGGCCCAGCAGATGCTCCTGCCCGGCAAACTCCTCCAGCGTGCGGGGGCGGAGCCTTGCCGCCAGCGGCTGGGGGGCTTCCTCGAAAAACGTCATATCCTGCTGCATAGTAATCTCCTTATTTTACAGCCCGCTTTTTGGCCGGGCCCGCCGCGCAAAGTAGCGTAACGGAAGCCGCCTTTGCGTCCTTTAGGGCGGAAAGGCAGGCGCTTGCCGTAGCGCCGGTGGTGCATACATCATCCACCAGCAGTACCCGCATTCCTTCCAGAGAGCGGCGGGCGGCGAAGGCGCCTTCCACATTTTTCCTGCGCGCGGCCGGGTCCTTCAATCTGGCCTGGCGGTGGGTTGCCCGTGTGCGGACAAGTGCGTCCGTCACGGGGGTATGAATCGCCGCGGAAAGGCGCTTTGCCAGCTCCTCCGCCTGATTGTAGCCCCGCATCCTGCGGCGGCGTTCATGGAGAGGAACAGGCACGATCACGTCAAAGCCGAAGGCCTGCACCGTGTCCGCCATGGCGGAGGAAAGCAGGTCCGCCGCCTCCAGCGCGCTGCCGTATTTCAGCCGCAGCACCAGTTCCCGCGCCTGGGCGTGATAGCGGTACGGGTACAGCACCCGTTCAAAGCCGGGAATCGCCTGCCCGAATGGCCCCGTCAGGCTTTCCAGCGCCTTCCGGCAGTCATCGCACAACAGGTACTCTTTCCCGGTCAGGTGAACCCTGTTGCAGCACAGGCAGGCGGCGCTGTAGGGATACAGCCAGTTCAGCACTGCTTTGACGCCCATTTCATCCGCTCCTCCAGGCATTGCGCCAGGGCCGTATACCGCCTGGCCACATGGTTGTTGTTCACCATTTCCGCGATGGCTTCCTGACGCCCCACCAGTACCACCAGGGAGCGTGCCCGGGTCAGCGCGGTATAGAACAGATTGCGGGTCAGCAGCATAGGCGGGCCGCCCATGACGGGCATCACCACCGCGGGGAACTCGCTGCCCTGGCTCTTGTGGACGGAGAGGCAGTACGCCAGCTCCAGCGCCTCTTTGTCGCTGCCCTCATAGGTTGCCTTTCTGTCATCGTCAAACAGCACCGTCAGCGCGTTTTCCGAAGGATCCACGGCCACCACATAGCCCACATCCCCGTTGAAAACGCCTTCTCCGCTTTTGCCGTGCTGGGTCCAGGGCATCTGATAATCGTTCTCGGTCTGCATGACCTTGTCGCCCAGGCGGAACACGGTATCGCCGCATTCCAGCTCCGGCTTGCCCGGCGCAGGCGGGTTCAGGGCCGATTGCAGCATGGTGTTGAGCGACCATACGCCGCAGTCCCCTTTCTTGGTGGGGGAAAGGACCTGAATCTGCCGGGCGGCATCCTCCGGCCGCCAGCCCATGTACTTCGGCAGCCGTGTTTTAACCAGCTCCGTCACGGCCTGGGCAGCAGAGGGAAAATCCGTCTTGCGTTCAAAGAAGAAGTCCGTCTTTTTTCCGTTCAGTTCCGGCATTTCGCCCCGGTTGATGCGGTGGGCGTT
>JAZUDA010000276.1:0-3248 GCA_045639455.1 Clostridia bacterium
ACACCGTCATTTTCCCCTGCGCAAAGGGTTCATTCTCCGCCACTCCCTCGCCCATTTCCGCAATCAGATGATGGCCCGCCCATACGCTGACCTGCGTGGACTCGCCCGCGCCGGCATTGGCACAGACATAGCCGCAGCGAAGTCTCGCGGACGCCGAAGCCGCCAGCAGCTTCAGACGCTCATCCTGGCCGATAAATGCCTCCGTGGCGGAACAGTTGGCGATTACCGTGGCCCCGCAGGCAGCCTGGCGCGCCGCGGGCTCGCTTGCCAGCGCCAGATCCTCGCCTATCTCCATGCCAAGGCACCATGCCGCGATTTCATCATGCTGCAGCACGATATCAGTACCGAAGGGCACCGCCTCGCTGCAGAGCGTCACCGTCTGCCCATCGACAGCTTTGGCAAAGGGACGGGTGCCGTTGGCCGCTGTTCTGGGGACAGCGGCCAGAATATGGCCGTCCTGCACCGCGACCGCGCAATCATACAGCTTGCCCCGGAAGGAAATCGGCGCGCCCAGCACGGTCAGCACGGTTTTCCCGGCGGTGAAGGTCTTGATGGCGGACAGCGCTTCTGCCACGCCGTCCTGCAATGTCCGGGTGCGGAACAGATCCCCGCAGGTAAAACCCGTTACACACAGTTCGGGCAGAACCAGCAAATGAACGCCCAGCCCTTCTGCCTGCGCGATGCTGTCACAAATCGCTTTTGTATGATGAGGCACATCCGCCACAACCGTATCGGGATACGCAGCGGCAACCTTAATATAGCCATCCTTCATGGATAATCTCTCCTCATTTCAAGCAGTTCTTTTGGGGCAACCCGGTCCATTCGGACCTGCTTTCATTATAGACACATTCTATTAATGTGTCAACCGCGCCGGAATCACACTTCCAGCTCACTGTGGGAGCGGGTGATATCGTTCAGCCAGCCGAAGCGGAAATAGTGAATCGTGGGCACTGGCATTTTATAAAACTCGTCCAGGCAGATGGTCAGGTACACCCATTTCAGGGGAAGCTTTAGCCCATAGGCCGCGAGGAGTACCAGCGGCACTGTCACCAGCCACATGAAAACCAGGTCCGTCACCATGCCGAATTTCGCGTCGCCGCCCGCCCGGAAACAGCCGCAGATGGTACAGGTATTGATTGACTCGCCAATCAGCTGAATCGCCCGCATCACAAACATCATACTCAGCAGGGAAAGGGCGTTTTCCGTCAGCTTGTCCGCGTACATCCCGGCAATCAGCGGGCGGATGCCGATAATCGTCAGGCATCCAAGCACGCCGACGATTACCGCGATTGCCAGCATCCGTTTGGAGTAGAGCTTGGCGGTTTCCCGGTCCCCCGCGCCCAAAGGCTTGCTGATAATAATGGTGGCGCCGCCATTGAAGCCCCGGCACACCACCGCGCCGATATTTACCGCCATCACCGCCACCGCGTTGGCCGCCACGGCATCACTGCCCATATGACCGATCACAACGGAGTAAACCGTAGTAGCCAGGCTCCACAGCACATCGTTGGCAACAGACGGCAGGCTGACCTTGAAGAAATCCTTTGTCAGCACCTTACCTGTGGTAAGCAGCGCCCGAAGGCGGATCTTGATGGGCGAAACAGCGGCATCATACACGAGGCAGACAATGACCTCCGCCACTCGGGCGGCCAAGGTGCCGATAGCAACGCCCGTCAACCCCAGTACCGGTGCGCCGAAAAGCCCGAAAATGAAAACGGCGTTCAGCGTCACATTGACGGCCAAAGATATCAGATAAACGGCAATGGGCAGTACCACCCGCTCCGTACTGCGTACCACGCTGACATATATATTGGAAAAGCCGTTGAAAAGATAGGAAAACGATACAATTTTCAGGTACCGCACACCCAGAGTGATGACTGCTTCATCGTCCGTGAAATAGCGCATCACATACTCCGGCAGGAAAAAAGCCAGCGCGAAGAAAAGCAGGGAAATCAGCAGCGTCAGCCGGATTGCAAGCCCCAGCACTTTTTCGATAGTATCGGTATCCTTTTTCCCCCAGTACTGGGAGGAAAGTACCGATGAACCCGCCATCAGGCCGAAAAAGGCCATGCTCATCACATGAGGCAGCTGGTTCGCCAAAGAGGACGCGGACATGGCATCCTGGCTCACGTACCCCAGCATCACGGTATCCGCCGTGCTGACCAGGGTGCTGATCAGGCTTTGGAGCATACTGGGGGCAGAGATTGTAAGCGCCATCACAAGAAACGGGGCCATCCGCAGCGCGTTCCGGTTTTCCGTGGTTCTTCCATTTCGTTCCATAAACAACCTCTCGCAGGAAATCTGTGTTCGCCTGATTATATCACATTCGAAGATTCAGAAAAAGAACTTCTATCGAAAAAGAAAAACCCGCTCCCCTTTTGTGAGAAAAGGGAAGCGGATTTTTTACCGAACAGACTTACTGCGCGTCCACAGGATACACGCTGACTTTCTTCTTGTCGCGGCCCAGACGCTCGAAGCGTACAACGCCGTCAACCAGAGCAAACAGAGTGTCATCCTTGCCCATCCCAACGTTCAGGCCGGGATGAATGGCGGTACCACGCTGCCGGACCAGAATGTTGCCGGCCTTGGAGAACTGACCGTCCGCACGCTTCGGGCCAAGACGCTTGCTCTCGCTGTCGCGGCCGTTGCTGGTGGAGCCGGTGCCCTTGTGGTGGGCGAAATACTGAAGATTCAACTTCATCATAGTAGTTTCCTCCGATCTTGAATGAACAAATGAAGATATTTCGGATACTGAACTGCCAAATCATGCAGTCCTGAGTGCATACTGGAAAGCAGAAGCTGGCAATCATGCCGCTGTGCCTCGGTGAGCCCGTCCGGAAGCTGAACTTCCAGAACTCCCTTGGCCTCCTCCTGCGTAACAATGGGTGTTACACCGGCGAGCAGTTCCAGAGAATTGACACAGGTGATGGTCAGGACGGATATGCCTGCGCAGACGATATCGTGCCCGGCATCAGCATAGCCCGCATGCCCCTCACAGCGGAAGCCGGTAAAGGCTTCCCCTCTGCGATACAGTGTGACGGTGGTCATCAGCCGTTGACAGCGGTAATCTCTACCTTGGTGTACTGCTGACGGTGACCGGTCTTGCGGTCGTAATTCTTCTTGCTCTTGTACTTGCCGATGATAATCTTCTCACCCTTAACCTGGGCCAGAATCTTGCCCTCGACCTTAGCGCCGGCCAGCTGATCGCCAACCTTGATGCCTTCGTCGGAGCCGATCATCAGCACATC
>JAZUDA010000277.1:0-2071 GCA_045639455.1 Clostridia bacterium
CGCGGATATGCTGGACGCCCTGATCGGCGTGTATGAGCGCAATGTGCAGGGCTACCCGGAGACCGCCGTTCTGCCCTACTCCCAGGCGCTGAGCCGCTTCCCGGCGCACCTGCAGCAGCTGGATATGGAATCCAACGGCAAGAGCGTGAACCGCTTCGGTGAAAAGGTGGACTACCCCACCGGCCCCATCATCTTCGGCGAGCCCGGCACCAACGGCCAGCACTCCTTCTATCAGCTGCTGCACCAGGGCACCGGTATCGTACCCATGCAGTTTGTGGGCTTCAAGAAGAGCCAGCTGGGCAACGATGTGGACATTCAGGGCACCACCAGCCAGCAGAAGCTGTGCGCCAACGTGGCCGCCCAGATCATGGCCTTCGCCGGCGGCAAAAAGGACGAGAACCCCAACAAGGCCTTCGCCGGCGGCCGTCCCTCCGGCATCATTATCGGCGACGCGCTGACCCCCGAATCCCTGGGCGCGCTGCTTGCCCACTTCGAGAACAAGATTATGTTCCAGGGCTTCCTGTGGAACGTGAACAGCTTTGACCAGGAAGGCGTGCAGCTGGGCAAGGTGCTGGCCACCAAGGTGCTGGCCCATAACACGGACGGTGCGCTGAAGGCCTTCAGCGACCTGCTTGACATTTGACGCTGGGAGGGAATACCAATGTCTTTCAACGCGAACGAAGTCGTCGGCATCTGCGGCCTTTTCTGTGAGTCCTGCCCCACCTTCGTGGACGGCGAATGCCACGGCTGCCTGTCCGGCCATGTGGCGGAGCGCTGCGTCGGCTGCCGTCCCGGCTTCCGGGATTGCGCGAAGGCGCACGGCATCACCCACTGCAGCGAGTGCGGGGATTTCCCCTGCGACAGGCTCCTCCGCTTCCGTGACGTCCACGTTGTGGACGGCATCAGCCACCACGAGCACATCATGGACTATGTCCGCCGCCAGAGCGAAATCGGCCTTGACGCGTGGATGAAGGAGCAGGAGGCGCTCAACGCCTGCCCCGATTGCGGCGCCATGACCGTCTGGTGCGAGCGGAAGTGCCGCGTCTGCGGACGGGACCTTCCCCGGGGCTGACCGCGCAAGGTAATATTCTGTATCATAAAACCCGCCGGAAAGGAGCGTGTCTCCTCTCCGGCGGGTCGTTTTTATCCGTACAAACCGGGATTTATCAATCCGCAACCATGCGATAGAATGTTCCTTCCCCAATCGGCGTTGTCCGCGCGACAGGCTCGCCCGCAATACGAAAGCCGGCTTTTTCATAGCACTTTACGGCACGTGTGTTCCACGTTCTGACCTCCAGATACAGCGGCTTGCCGGGATAGAGCCGGTGGGAAAGTCCGCATGCCATTTTTGTGATTGCCTGTCCATAGCCTTGATTGCAGCAATCCGGCTTCACGCCGATTCCAAAGAAAACCTCTGTTTCTTTCTCAACGAGATTGATGTAGCCAATCAATTTCTTTCCGTCGCGGAATGAGTAGAAGCAATTCACCGGATTGGCAAACCCCCGCTTCGCGGCGGCTTGTTCCTCATAAGGCGGACGGTTGTAGATGGCGTATTCGTCCTGATACTTCCATTCGCAAATCGCGCGCTTTTCTTCTTCGGTAGATTGATGATATTCCAGCATCCCGCTTCCCTCCGCGAATCCACGTTTATCCGCGTCTGTGCCGTTCGTCTCTTTTTCCGGGCCGCGGGCTTACGCCCTTACCCGGGTCGTCATCCACTCGATCAGGCGGTAGCACTCGTCATAGTACACATGGCGGATTTCGTGCCCCTCGTCCGGCAGCAGCGTCAGGCGGCAGGTTCCCCCCGCCCGCTTGATGACACAGTTGGCCTCCACGGAGGAAAAGCCCATGCCGTCATCCAGCTCCCCGTGGAAAATCCATACCGGGCACTTTGTCAGCACGGCGCAGTCCTCCGCCTTCACGCTGCCGCATACGGGCACGATGCAGGAGAACATCTCCGGCCGGGCGATGGCCGCGGCGTAGGTACCCATGCCGCCCAGGCTGCAGCCTGTAAGGGACACGCGGTTTTCATCCGCGCCCAGCTGCCGGGCCATGCTTTCAATCAGCTCCG
>JAZUDA010000278.1:0-1910 GCA_045639455.1 Clostridia bacterium
CTTTTTGTCTGCGCGATTCTTGTCAGCATCGCCGCGACCACCGTGCGCTCCCGTGTGATGGCACACGTCAGTATGGATATTATTTACGACATCCGTACCGACCTCTTCGCGCACCTGCAAAAACTGCCATTCTCCTACTACGACAGCCGGCCGGCGGGAAAGATTCTGGTTCGGGTAATCAATTATGTCAACTCCGTATCAGACATTCTTTCCAACGGCATCATCAATATGATTCTGGAAATCATCAACCTGATTTTCGTCATCATATTCATGTATACGACGGATGCCACTCTGGCGACTGTGATTCTTGCGGGACTTCCCGTTTTTCTGACGGTCATCGTGATACTAAAGCCCCGTCAGCGGAAAGCCTGGCAGAACCAAAGCAACAAAAACAGCAACTACAATGCCTACCTGGCGGAATCCATTGACGGTGTTCGTGTAAGCCAGCTGTTTGACCGGCAGGAAGTCAACGGCGGCATCATGCGCCGTCTGGCGGAGGCGTGCCGCGCGGCATGGATGAAGGCCGTCTATATTTCCAATGCCGTTTGGCTCAGCAGCGAAACGATTACCCAGGTCGTTCTTACGTTCCTGTATATCACCGGTGTTTACTGGATGGGAAACGGCATCGTCAAGTACGGCGTCATTTTGGCCATGGTATCATACGTCCGTCGTTTCTGGCAGCCCATCACCAACCTGGCGAATATCTACAACTCCTTTGTAAACAACGTGGCGTATCTGGAGCGCATCTTCGAAACAATGGATGAACCTGTTACCGTAGATGACGCGCAGGACGCGCAGGAAATGCCCGAAATCACCGGCGAAGTGGATTTTGAAGATGTCACGTTTGCCTACGACGAAGGAAAGAATATTCTGGAGCATGTCAATCTGCATGTAAAAGCAGGTGAAAGCATCGCGCTTGTCGGGCCGACCGGTGCGGGAAAGAGCACTGTCGTCAGCCTTCTGTGCAGGTTCTACAACATCAACAAGGGCCGCATCGTGGTGCGTGACAAGGCCGGGAACAGCTATGATATCAGTAAGGTCACGCTCCATTCTCTCCGCAGTCAGCTGGGCATCATGCTGCAGGAAAGCTTTATGTTCAGCGGAACGCTGATGGAGAACATCCGCTACGGACGCCTGAACGCAACGGACGCGGAGGCAGTAGCCGCTGCCAAGCGTGTCTGCGCGGATGAATTCATCCGGCAGTACCGGAACGGCTACGATACCCTGGTCGGCGAACGGGGCGGCAATCTGTCGCAGGGACAGCGCCAGCTGGTCGCGTTTGCCCGCACACTGCTGAGCGACCCCAAAATACTGATATTGGACGAAGCGACATCTTCCATTGATACCAAGACGGAACGGCAGCTGCAACAGGGCATTCAGGAGCTGCTTAAGGGCCGCACCAGCTTTATCATCGCCCATCGCCTGAGTACCATCAAGAATTGCGACCGCATCCTGTACATCGGCAACAAGGGCATTATGGAAAGTGGCACGCACGATGAGCTGATGGCGAAAAAGGGCTACTATTACAGGCTCTATATGGCCCAGAAGCAGGCATAACAAAAGTCAAGCCGTACCGGTAATGAGACCGGTACGGCTTGTTTTTGTCTTTGGGAGATTATCGCTTTCAGGGAGAAAGTATTTCTTTCCGGCAGGGCGGCTGAATCACCAGATGACCAGACGCTTTCCGGGCGCGATATACATTTTATCTTTCTTGGTAACACCGAAGGTTTCGTACCACTCGGAGAAGTTTCTCGGCGGCATGTTGGCCCGTAAAATGCTGGGGCCGTGTACGTCCACGTTCAGCAGCAGCGCACGGTATTCATCCTTGGCTTTCTGGCACCAGACACGGGCCCAGTTCATGAAATACTCTTTGTAATCGGCATTTTCCGTTGTCTTCATGATCTGCAGGG
>JAZUDA010000279.1:0-11409 GCA_045639455.1 Clostridia bacterium
GGGAGTGAGCATCCGCTGGGCAGGGCCATCGTGTCCTACGGAGAAAGGAACGGGATTGTCCCCGAGAAGATTGAGAATTTTCGCGCGAAAACCGGCAGCGGTGTGACCGCCGTGTTGGGCGGGGAAACCGTATCCGGCGGCAGCCTGGCCTGGATGGAAACGCTGCTGAAATTGCCTGATTCCGCGCGGGAAGCGGCGGAAACGCTGTCCCGACAGGGGAAAACGCCCCTGCTGTTCGCGAAAGGGGACACCTATCTGGGCATAATCGGCCTGGCGGACGAGGTAAAACAAGACAGCGCGGAGGCCATCCGCCGTGCGAAAAACATGGGCATGCGGGTGGTTATGGTAACCGGAGACCGGGAGGCCACTGCCCGAGCCATCGCGGAACAGGTGGGCATTGAGGAAATCCGCGCCGGGGTAAAGCCGGCGGAAAAGGCGGAAATCGTCCGCGCCCTTCGGAAGGAAGGCCATACCGTGATGATCGGCGACGGGGTGAACGATGCCCCGGCACTTGTCGCCGCGGATTTGGGCCTTGCCATCGGCGCGGGGACGGACGTGGCCATCGATGCCGCCGACGCGGTGCTGACCCGCTCCACCCTGCGGGATGCCGTGGCGGCTGTGGCGCTGGGGCGGTCGGTTCTGACCAATATCCGGGAGAACCTGTTCTGGGCGTTCTTTTATAACGTAATCGGCATTCCCCTTGCGGCGGGTGCCTTTGAGCCGCTGCTGGGCGTCTCCCTGCCGCCCATGTTCGGTGCCGCGGCCATGAGCATTTCCAGCTTCTGCGTTGTATCCAACGCCCTGCGGCTGAACCTGACAAAGCTGTATGACCCGAAAAAAGACAGAAAAATCACCGGAAAGAAGGAACGGAAGATGAAAGAAATCACCATGAATATCGAAGGCATGATGTGCCCCCATTGCGAAGCAAGGGTGAAAAAGGCCCTGGAGGCCGTGGACGGTGTGGCGAGCGCCGTGACCAGCTTTGAAGCGGGTACGGCGGTCATTACCCTGACGAAGGAAGTGCCGTGGGCGGTGCTGGAAAAGGCGGTCACCGATCAGGGCTACGAGGTAAAATAAGGAGGGGCCTGTGATGCGCAAGCTGCTTGTAATGCTTTGCCTTCTGCTGCTGGCGTGCCCCGCGCTGGCGGAGTACGAAACCGTGACGGAGGGGCAGATTTCCTACCCCGTATTCGGTACGGCGGCGGACGCGGCTGTATCCGATGCCCTGGGGCTGTCCTCACTCCTTGCGCGGCAGGGTGCGGGCCAGCGGATTTCGGTTACCTTTACAGCGTATGAGAACGAAGAACGTCTCAGTATCCTGTTTTCTGTTTCCGGGCAGCTGGATGCCTTCACCCGCGGTCAGAAATACGTGACCGTAAACGTGAACCGGGAAACCGGCGTACCGCTGACGCTGGCGGATTATGTGACGGATGTGCCCGCCTGCGTGGAACGGATGGAGGCACAGCTTGCGGAAACAAACGGCGGGCAGCAGAGCGGCTATCTGGAGTGCTGCGAGTTCCTGCCCCTGCCCAGGGACTGCTTCTTTGCCGATGATACCGGCCTGACCTTCTGCTATGACCGGAACCGCGTCCTGCTGCTCTCCGGCACCTGCGGCAGTTACCGCTTTTATACCCACGAAATCACGGGGGAGAAGCCGGAAATTGACCGGGATTCCTTCCTGCGGCTGACCGATTCCCTGCCCGGGTTTGACCTGCGGCTGGGGGACGATATCGGGAATATGACCGTGCTTTGCGACCCGGATTATACCTACACCTGCGCCTATCATTACCCGGAGGAGCCCCGTCTGGACGGATTGACGCCCGTGACGGCGCAGGACAACAGCGTGATTATCGGTCTTTTGGCCCGGCGCGGCTGCCTTTGCGGTGTCTGCCCCGGCGTGACCACCCGCGAGGAAGCGCTCTCTGCTTTGGGCGAAGGTGAATGCGCTCCGGTGGATGGCGAAACGGCCTGGGCATATCAGCTGGAAACGGGTCTTTCCGATACCTACGCGGCGGACGGCGTGAACGTGACGCTGTTCAGCGATGAAAACGGTGTGATTTATGCCCTGCTGTTGGGCGAATTATAAAGGAGTACTATGGCATCAAAGAAACAAAAAAACTATACGCCGGAAAGCCTGATGACACGCACGGTCTGCGGTATGCTGCTGTTGGCGCTGAGCGTGCTGATGATTGTCACGCTGGTGATGAAGCCCGCCGGCGAGGTGTTCCGGATTCTGAATCAGGTGTTGTATGGCCTGGGCGGCTCGTTCTGCCCGGGGATTCCCATTCTGCTGGGCTGGTGGGGCATTTTGGTACTGCTTTCCTCCCGCCGCCGTACCCGTTGCCGCACGCTGGTGCTGACGGCGGTGATGTATACCTGCGTGCTGTGTGTGGTGTGCCTGTTTACCCACTGCTATGACGGCAATACCATGCGCTCCTACGATCTGATGGAGTATATCCGCCTTACCAACCGCCGGGATTACCTTCGCAACAATCCCACGGAGTTCCTGTATTTCTGCCGCCGGATTTATACCCTGTGCGCGGATACCCATGCCAGCGGCGGCATGCTGGGCTGTATCGTTGCCTGGCCGTTGTGGATGGGGCTGGGGCAGGCGGGTGCCATCGCGGTGGATATCCTGCTGATTCTCGTCCTTGCCCTCATTCTGATCCGCTTTGATATGCGTGGCATCCTGCTCAAGGCACGCAGCGTCTTCGACAAGCAGCAGGACTCCTGGGAGGCAGCGCAGCAGCAGCAACAGCAGCAGCGCATGGAACAGCAGGAGCAGTACCGGCAGGAGCATGAGGAGCATGTGGCACGCCGCCGTTCCCGCCCTGCCGTTCAGCAAGCACCCCTGTATGATGAAACCTTCCCCGGCGCGGAGCAGCAGCTGGCCCGTTCCTACTTTGACCGGCAGCCCGCGCAATCCGCGGCACAGCAGCCCGTCCGCCAGGATAACAGCATGTATGAGCGTCCCGCGCCCGCGGAGCCGGTATATGAGCCGGCGCCCCGTCAGCCTGCCCCCGCGGAGCCGGTGTATGAGCCCGCGCCTGTGCCGGAGACGGATTACCAGCCCATTCCCCGGTCCGTGCCCGTGCAGGAGCCAGTGACGGAAACGGCGGAGGACGATGATCTGCCCCCGTGGGAGGAGCCGGAGCAATTCGCGGAAGAGGAAGAAACAGCCGATTACCGCGCCCCGGAGAATATGCATCATTCCAAGGCGCAGGAAAAGGTGTTCATGAGCGGGAAACCGCTGGGTGTTCCGGAAGTGGTAGGGGTCGAAAACAAGGGCCCCGACAACACCATTTCCACCCAGTACAAGATGCCCGCCAATTACGAGTTCCCCACCATGGCGTACCTGCAGATGCCCAAGCGCAGGGAGCAGGACTTCACCTATGAGGACGAGCAGAACACCCGCCGCCTGCTTTCCACCCTGAATAACTTCGGCATCGAGGGCAGCGTGCAGCATGTGACCCACGGCCCCGCCATCACCCGGTACGAGCTTGATCTGGCCCGTGACGTGAACATCAAGCGACTTTTCGCCATTGAGGGCAATATCGCCAAGGACCTGGCATCTACGGCGGGTGTGCGCATTCAGGCGCCCATTCCCGGTACCACCCTGGTAGGCATCGAGGTGCCGAACGCGGAGGTGGCCAGCATTACCCTTCGCGAGGTGCTGGAAAGCGATGAAATGCGCAAGGCCACGGCGCCCCTTACCGTTGCCCTGGGCAAGGATATCGCGGATAAGCCCATCATCTGCAACCTGGCGAAGATGCCCCATCTTCTGATTGCCGGCGCTACCGGTTCCGGTAAGTCGGTCTGCATCAATACCATCATCAACTCCATTCTGTACCGCTGCACGCCGGATCAGGTGCGCCTGATTCTGGTCGATCCCAAGGTAGTGGAGCTGCAGTGCTACAACGGCGTGCCGCATCTGCTCATCCCCGTTGTCAGCGACCCGCACAAGGCCTCCGGCGCGCTGGCGTGGGCGGTGAATGAAATGATGGAGCGTTATGCCAAGCTGGAAGCCAAGGGCGTGCGCAATATCGAGGGCTATAACGCCTCCGTCTCGAAAAAAGAGGAGAAGATGCCCTATATCGTCATCATTATCGATGAACTGGCGGACCTGATGATGGCCTGTAAGAAAGAGGTGGAGGAATCCATCTGTCGTATCGCCCAGCTGGCCCGTGCTGCCGGTATCCATATGGTGGTTGCTACCCAGCGCCCCAGCGTGGACGTCATCACCGGCCTGATCAAGGCCAACATCCCCAGCCGTATCGCCTTTGCCGTTACCAGCAATGTGGACTCCCGCACCATCCTGGATGCCGCGGGCGCCGAAAAGCTGCTGGGCCGCGGCGATATGTACTACGCCCCCATGGGCGCCCGTGTTCCCGTCCGCGTGCAGGGCTGCTTTGTGTCGGATGACGAGGTGCATAACATTACCGACTACTTCCGCCGCAAGTTCCACCCGGATTACAAGCAGGACGTGATCGACCAGCTGGACAAGCAAGAGGCCATCCGCAAGGAGACCGCCGCCACCGTCACCGGCGGGGACGCTGCCAGCGATATCGACCCGCTCCTCGCGGATGCCATCGAAATGGTGGTGCGGGACGGACAGGCATCCATTTCCATGCTGCAGCGGAAGCTGAGCATCGGCTACGCCCGCGCGGGCAAGCTGGTGGATGACATGGAGCGCCGCGGCATCATCGGCCCCGGCCAGGGCGCCAAGCCCCGGGAAATCCTTGTCACCATGGATGAGCTGGACGATGTGGTATCCTCCCTGTAAAATAAAACACGAAATGGAGCAGGATTTTCACTGAAATTCAGAAAAATAACAGAAACACGGCAAAAACAGCACGGCTCTGTCCGTGCTTTTTTCATGGGGAACAGGGAGGCACACTTTCGGAGAAAACGGAAAAAACGGGAAAAAATAAGCCTTCAGTCACGAAAAAGAAGAGGTTTTTCCCGCAAAAGCTTGTCAATGACCGATGAGTGTGTTATAATATTAAAACCCATGCGTAGGTTTACCTGCCGCATGGCGTCACCCTGACGGGCGCGCCGGCGTGAGGCGCGGCTGTCAATACTTTCCTTACACTATATAAGGAGGAAACCGCTATGAAAAAGCTTCTGAGCCTGGTGCTGGTTCTGACTATGGTCCTGTCCGTAGCTTCCATCAGCCTGGCTGACGAAACTGCAGAGGTTCCCAGCTACACCTATCACATGAGTGATGTGGCTCTGGGCAACAACTGGAACCCCCATACCTGGGAAGTGAGCACCGACGATACCATGCTGGGCTATGTGGAATCTCCTCTGGCCACCATGACCATCGCCAACAGCGAAGACGGTATTTACCAGTGGATCTTCGTGATGGCTTCCGGCGTTGAAGACGTTACCGCCGAACACCAGGATGACCTGGTAAAGTACGACGTAACCCTGCCTGCCGGCAAGACCGCCGAAGAAACCACCGAAGGCTTCGTATACGAGATCAAGCTACGTGAGAACGCTGCCTGGCAGGATGGCACCCCCATCAATGCCGACACCTACATCTACTCCATGCAGCAGCTGCTGGATCCCGCTATGAAGAACTACCGCGCCAACCTGTACTACGCGGGTGAATCCGCTGTAGCCGGCGGCGCCAAGTACTACTACTCCAACGATGCCGGTATGTACAACACCGTGGCGTCCCAGGGCTTCGAGACTCTGGCCGCTGCCGCTGAAGCCGGCGTGAAGGTGTACGTAGACTGCTGGAACTTCTGGGGCGCTCAGGGCTATGTGGATGCTGAGGGCAACGAAGTTCCCCAGTACGTAGCCATTGACGATGAAACCGTATACGACACCGCTGAAGCCTGGGGCGCTACTCCCGTAGACGCTTTCTCCGGTGCTTCTCTGGCTGCCGATTACGGCGCTTATCTGGAAATCGGCGCGGGCTATGATGATTATGTTGTGTCCTGGGTGGACAACGAGTACATGGGTGCTACCTATGACGCCGTTGGCTGCTACAAGGTTGACGACTACACCATCCGCTATGTTTGCCAGACCTATCTGAACCGCGACTACTTCCTGACCTCCCTGACCTCCAACTGGATCGTTTACGAGCCCTACTACGAGGCCGGTAAGGACACCACCGGTGCCCTGGTCACCACCAAGTACAACACCTGCGTGGAAGATACCATGTCCTGCGGCCCCTACATGCTGGTCTCTCTGGAGAAGGACAAGCAGGCCATTTGGGAAAAGAACCCCAACTGGGTTGGCTTTGAAGTGCAGGAAGACGGCTCCATCCTGGGCATGAGCTCTTTCCTGGATTACGAAGTTGACGGCGAAGACGTGGAAACCTACCAGACCACCCGCATTGTTTGGGACGTGATGGATCCCACCGCTTCCAAGCAGGCTTTCCTGAAGGGCGAGCTGTCCACCTGGGCTCCCGATGCCAACGAACTGCCCACCTACGCCACCTCCGATCAGCTGTACAAGGTTGACGAAACCTACACTGAGTCCTTCTTCTTCTGCTGCGGTCTGGACTACCTGAAGGAAATGGACAACTCCAAGGGCAACACCAACTCTGTTGTTCTGAGCAACGTCAAGTTCCGTAAGGCCATGTCCCTGGCTATCGACCGTACTGAGTATGTGACCGCTACCGAAGGCTGGAAGCCCGCCTACGGCATGCTGAACTCTCTGTACTACTACGATGCCTATGCCAACCCCAACTCCATCTACCGTAACACCGATGCCGCCATGCAGGCCATCTGCAACGTGTACGGCGTTGAGTACGGCGAGGGCACTCCCTACGCTACCCTGAAGGACGCTTACAAGTCCATCACCGGTTACAACCTGACCGAAGCCAAGAACCTGATGAAGGAAGCTTGCGATGAGCTGGTTGCCGCGGGTCTGTACACCGCCGGCGATCCCATCCATGTCCGCATCGGTTGGGCCAAGGGCGCTCTGACCTCCTCCGACAACAAGCAGTGCGAGCTGCTGAACAAGTTCGTGAACGCCGCTCTGGAAGGCTCCGGCTTCGGCGCGATCGAGTTTGAACAGATCGGCAATATCCCGGACCGTTACGGCGATGTCGCCAAGGGCGAATACGCTATCGGCTACGGTGCCTGGGGCGGCGCTGCCTTCTATCCCTTCCGTAACTTCCAGGTCTACTGCGATCCCGACCAGTACTCCATCCACGAGGCCGGCAGCTGGGATCCCAAGACTGAAACCGCTACCTTCAAGGTAAACGGCGAAGACATGACCAAGACCTGGCAGGAATGGTCTCAGTGCATGGTCGGTTCCGGCGATCTGTCCGAAGAATCCTTCGAGACCAAGCTGGAAGTTCTGGCCCAGATGGAAGAGAACTACATGAAGTTCTACTATCGTATTCCTCTGGCCGGCACCACCGTCTGCGAGATGCTGAGCTATCAGCTGTACTACTACACCGAGGACTACAACATCATGTACGGTTTCGGTGGCATGGAACTGATGGGCTACAACTACAATGACGCCGAGTGGGCTGAATACATCGCTTCCGAAGGCGGCACCCTGAGCTACGAATAAGCTCATCCGTTGTCCTAATCGGTGAAACGAGCCCCGGCGGGGGATTTTCCCCCGTCGGGGCATACGCCCGCCGAAAAAATGCTACCGCCGTACGGTCGGATTCACGCCTCTGACCGCCGGCGGGCGTTTCCATGTTATCAAGTTTTTCAAAAACACGGCCAAAGGCCGCGCATATTCAAAGCCTTTGGTCCTGGACCCCATCCCGGCCTGCGCCGGACATCCAAGACTGTAAGCGAAAAAGGAGCGGAGCAAGTTGGGTAAATATGTTGTCAAGCGTGTGGTGCTGATGTTCTTTACGCTGTTTGTCGTAATGACCATCTGCTTCATGCTGATTCGGATTCTGCCGAGGGAGCTGCCCACCGACAAGGTGCAGCAGGCTGCCATCGAGTCCCGTTGGGAGGCGCTGGGCTATAACGAGCCGCTGCTGACCCAGTACGCGATCTATCTGAAGAATATCGTCACGAAGTTTGACTTCGGCACTTCCTGGGCTATTTCGTTCCGCGATCCTGCCCTGCAGGTGCTGACAGGGCGTCTGCTGCCCACTGTGCTGGTCAACCTGTATTCATTGCTGCTGTCCATCCCCCTGGGCATTGGCCTGGGCGTGCTGGCGGCTATCAAGAAAAACAAATGGCAGGACAGCCTGATTTCCACGCTGGTCATACTGTTTGTATCCATTCCCTCTTACGTATACGCTTTCCTGGTACAGTATGTGCTGTACTTCAAGCTGGGCTGGCTGCCGCTGCAGGTCTATTCTCTGGCGGACGCCGGCGGATCCTGGCTCACGTGGAAAATGTTCCACTCCATGATCGCGCCCATGCTGGCCCTGTCCTTCGGTGAAATCGCCGGTCTGTGCCGTTACACCCGTGCGGAACTCACCGAAACCCTGACTTCCGACTATATGCTGCTGGCGAGGGCGAAGGGCCTGACCAAAGCCCAGGCTACCTCCCGCCACGCGCTGAAAAATGCCATGGTGCCCATCCTGCCCATGATTATTTCTTCCTTCATCGGCATCCTGGGCGGCTCCATGATTATCGAACAGATTTTCTCCGTACCCGGCGTCGGCCAGCTGTATATCCGTTCCATCAACCTGCTGGACTACGACGTGTTTATGATGGACTGCGTTTTCTACACCTTTGTAAGTCTTTTGGCCGGTATCGTTGTTGACCTGAGCTACGGCTTCATCGATCCGAGAATCAGAATGGGGGAAAAGTGACATGGCAGATAAAATGAATGAAATGCACATCCCCACTGAGAAATTTGCGTTTGTCAACCAGGGTGAGCGCATCAGCGACAAGCGCTTCGAGGATAAGCCCATCGGCTACTTCAAGGACGCGTGGATCCGCTTCCGCAAGAACAAGGCCAGCGTGGTCGCCACGGTGATCATTATCCTGATTATCATTTATGCTTTCGCGGCGCCCCTGCTCATTCCCCACGATATCCGCTTCATGGATGCCTTCTACTCCAAGAAAGCACCCCGTGTGGCTGCGATTGCGGATATGAATATCGGCATTCTGGATGGCGGCACGGACCGCGGCTTCTCTGACAAGAGTCTGATGAAGGCCGTTGCTATCGGCATCGCCGCCGAGGATTATGACGACCACAACGCCACCGTACAGGAGGGCATGGACAGCGAGTATCAGCCCATGAACTCCATCGGCAAGGGCGTTGAAAAGAAAAAAGGCAAGAATATCGAAATCACTTATCCCGGCAGCATCGACACCTATATGGAGGTCGGCTTCATCTATAAGTATGTGGAGCGCTCAGAGTACGAGCGTCTGGTGGCCTGGGAACAGGAAACCGGCATACATGTGATGTATCCCCTGATTGAGGATAACGAGTACTGTGCCGACATCAATGACGCCAACAGCTGGTACAAGACCAAAAAGAATGCAGCGCTTGTGCCCAACGCGAAGGGCAAGCTGGAGGCCATTGTCTTTGAGCCCACGATGACCGACCTGGTGCTGGAGGATAACTATATGCGGGATGCCGATGGCAAGCCCGTCTACTACCAGTTGGCCGGCGGCGGCACTTTGGAAACCGCCCAGTACAAGGTTCGCCTGCTGTACTACAACTATTATCAGTTCAAGAACGGCTTTTTGCCCGACTATATCATGGGTACGGACTCCCAGGGCTACGACCTGGCGCTGCGTATCGCCAGCGGTATCCGTCTGAGCCTGCTGCTGGCTATCAGCGTATCCGTGATCAACTTCATCATCGGTGCCATCTGGGGCGCCGTGTCCGGCTACTACGGCGGCGCAGTCGACCTGATTATGGAGCGTATCACCGATATTCTGGCTGGTGTGCCCTTCATTGTTGTTGCCACCCTGTTCCAGATTCACCTGTCCGCGAAGGTCGGCGCCATTCCCTGCCTGTTGTTTGCCTTCGTGCTGACGGGCTGGATCGGTACCTCCAGCCGCGTGCGTACCCAGTTCTACCGCTTCAAGAACTCAGAATATGTCATGGCTGCCCATACTTTGGGCGCGCGTGACCGGCGGATTATCTGGAAGCACATCTTCCCCAACTCCCTGGGTACCATCATCACCTCCTGCGCGCTGGCCATTCCCGGCGTTATCTTCTCGGAATCCATGCTGTCCTTCCTGGGCATCGTGAAGCTGGGTTCTTCTTCCTCCATTTCTCTGGGTACGCTGCTGTCCGATGCCAGCTCCATCTGGACCAACTACCCCCATCTGATGATCTTCCCTGCGATTGTCATTTCTCTGCTGATGATTTGTTTCAACCTGTTCGGCAACGGTCTGCGGGACGCCTTTAACCCGTCCCTGCGTGGTGTGGAGGAATAAAGATGGACAAGATTCTTGAAGTAAAAAAGCTCAAAATCGCGTTCCGGACCTCCAGCGGCACGCTGAAGGCGGTTCGTGATATTTCCTTCGATCTGGAGCGCGGCAAGACGCTGGCCATCGTCGGTGAGTCCGGCTCCGGCAAATCCGTCACCTCCAAGGCGATTATCGGCATTCTGGCCGGTAACAGCATCACGGAGGGCGGCGAGATCCTGTATGACGGCAAGGACCTGCTGCGTATTCCCGAGGACGAAATGCACCGGATTCGCGGCGACAAAATCTCCATGATTTTCCAGGATCCGCTGTCTTCCCTGAACCCTATTGTCAAGATCGGTAAGCAGATTACCGAGGCCATGCTGCTCAAGAACAAAGCAAACCGCCGCGAGGCCCGCAAGGATTCCGAGCGGATGCTGGCCCTGATTCGCGAAAAGATGATTGCCGCCACCGGCAACCAGGCGGCGGTGAACGCGGAAATCAATACCTTCCGCAATACCTGCAAGGCAGGCACCAAGCTGGAACTGACCTATAACCAGGCTATGACTTCCGCCCAGGATTTGCTCTCCGATACGGAGGACGCCCTGTTCAATATCTCCAAGAAGCAGAAGACGGATCTGTCCGGCGTGCTGACGAACGCTGCCAAGCGCCTCGCCAAGGTGAACAATGCCTTCCTGCTGGCGGGCAATGAGGACGAATATCATCAACTGCCCGGCAAGCTGACCGCTGCCGCGGCTTCCGCCAAGGGCTGCGCTGTTACCGATGAAAACGCCGCCAAGGCGGTTACTGCCTCCCTTGAGGAGCTGAAGGCTTTCCTGCAGGGCGTGACTTCTTCCACCCGGCCCAACTTCTTCGCCATCGGCTACTGCGGCATGAACGCACCCCAGGGCAGCGACATCGCGAAGCTGAACGAAACCTGTCAGGCCAAGCTGGATAAGGAATTCATGAACGGTTTCCGTAAAGATGTGGCTGCGGGTGTGGAGTATTCCGTGAACAGCGTCCGTCCCGTGCGGGAGCAGGTGGTGGCCGAAATGACTGCCGCGCACGACTTCTTCAACGGCTCTTTCACCGCGAAGGAAGGCGA
>JAZUDA010000280.1:0-3695 GCA_045639455.1 Clostridia bacterium
GCTTCTGTCCGCCGGAGACCTCATAGGGAAAGTTGGACAGGATGGAGGTGATTCCCAGGGATTCGGCGATCGGCTGCAGGCGGGCGTTCATTTCATCCGGCTTTTTCCCGCTGAGCACTAAGGGCAGGAGAATGTTATCCTTCAGGGTAAATGTATCCAGCAGGTTGAATTCCTGAAAGACAAAGCCCAGGTTTTCCCGGCGGAAGGCAGCCAGTTTGTTTTCCGACACGCTGCTCAGACTGTTGCCATCCAGCAGCACCGTCCCGGAGGTTGGCTTGTCCAGCGCTGCCAGGATGTTCAGCAGCGTTGTCTTTCCGGAGCCGGATTCGCCCATGATGGCGACATATTCCCCCCGCTCCACGGAAAAGGTAACTCCCTTCAGCGCGTGAACCTGATTGGCGCCGAAGCGGGAGGTGTAGGTTTTAGTTACATCAGTTACTTTCAGCAGTTCCATATAAGGGTACCTCCGATTTCATTTTACGTCCTCAGTATACCCTTTCGCGAACCGGTATGACATCGAACCGGGTGACAGAACGGTGACAATTCTGTAAGAAATCACGCCTGATAGCTTTCAATGAAAAAGGTAATCCAGTCGGAAACCCGGGACAAGATCTCTCTTTCCTTTTCCGGCTCCCGATCGCAAAGGTGAATCAGCGCGGTGATGGGGGAGGTATAGGCGAAGGCCAGCATGGCGGGATCCGCCTTTTTCAGCACGCCCGATTGCGTCATGGCAGCGAAAACGGGGGTAAACTGCTCCTCCATGCCGGTCAGGAAATACCGGGTTGCCAGATTGCGGACGGTTTCAGAATGAAACTGCTCTGTCAACAGCAGGCGGCGAACCTTGATAATCCTTGTGTCATGAACGGTGAAATCCACCATCCGCAAAGTCATTTCCATCAGCTCGCCGGCTGTGGCGGGCATGGGCTGCTCCCGAAAGGCATCCATATGGGCTCGGTAGTAGTCCTGCGTCCGCTCAATCAGCGCACGGAACAGATCCTCCTTGCCCGTGAAGTGGCGGTACATCGCAGCCTTGCTCAACCCCAGTGCCTGGGACAACTCGCGGATATTGGTGGCATCATACCCTTTATCCGCCATCATATCCAGCGCGGCATCCAAAATCCGGCTTTTTGTATCAACAGCCATTTTCTTCCTCCTAAACGAAAATGAACAAAAAAGCACCCGTTCCATTATAGTGAACGGGCGTTTACATGTCAAGATAACCTGGGATTACTCCTGCTTTTCCAGCTCGGTGGTGTAGAGCTTGTACAGGTGGGAATAGATGCCATCCTTCGCCATCAGCTCCTCGTGGGAGCCGGATTCCTCAAGACCGTTGCGGGTCAGAACCCATATGGTATCCGCGTGGCGTATGGTGGTCAGACGGTGGGCGATGGTGAAGGTGGTGCGGCCCTTGGCCAGCCGCTCGAGGGACTGCTGTACCAGCTGCTCGCTTTCATTGTCCAGGGCGGAGGTCGCTTCGTCCAGAATCAGGATGGGCGGGTTCTTCAGGAATACGCGGGCGATGGAAATGCGCTGCTTCTGTCCGCCGGAGAGCTTCACGCCGCGCTCACCCACGAAGGTGTTATAGCCCTCGGGCAACTGCATAATGAAATCATGGGCACCGGCATCCTTGGCTGCCTGAATGATATCTTCATCGGACGCGCCGGGACGACCGTAAGCAATGTTTTCCTTCACGGAGCCGGAGAACAGGTATACGTCCTGCTGCACCATGCCGATGGCGTTGCGCAGGCTCTTGAGCTTCAGAGTGCGAATATCCTTGCCGTCAATCAAAATGGTGCCGCCGGCGATATCGTAAAAGCGGGGAATCAGGTTGCACATGGTGGTTTTGCCGCTGCCGGAGGGGCCAACCAGCGCCACGTTTTCACCGGCGTTCACATGCAGGCTCACGTGATCCAGCACTTTCTGCCCGTCCTGCTCGTAGCAGAAGGTCACATCCCTCAACTCCAGTTCGCCTTTTACGCTGCCAATCTCCTTCGCGTCCTCGGCATCCGTGATTTCGGGCGGGGTATCCATAATGGCAAAGAACCGTTCCAGGCCGCTCATACCGTTCTGGAAGGATTCCGTGAATTCCACAATCAGCCGGATGGAGGCCAGCAGGGTAGAAACGTAGAGCAGATAGGCCGTATAGTCCGCAACGGTAATCTGTTTATTAATCAGGAAGAGGGCACCGATGACTACCACCAGAATATACATCAGGCCATCGAATACGCGGGTCATGGTCTGGAAGGCACCCATGCTGGCATACTGCTTTCTCTTGATGGAGACAAATTTGGCATTGCTCTGGGCGAACTTTTCGCGCTCGATATCCTCATTGGCGAAGGACTTGACAACCCGCATGCCCAGCAGGCTGTCCTCCACCTGGGCGTTGATTTCACCGATCTGGTGACGGCTCTCCTTGAAGCACAGCCGCATCTTGTGGTTGTAGTACCGGGTGAAGACCAGCATAATCGGCAGGGACAGGAAGATAATCAGCGTAAGCCAGAAATTAACCCCGGCCAGAATGATGAAGGAAGCGATAATCTTGACCCCGGCAATCAGCACGTTTTCCGGGCCGTGATGGCTCAATTCCGTCACGTCAAACAAGTCGGTGGTGAGGCGGCTCATCAATTGGCCGACCTTGGTCTCGCTGTAATAGGCGAAGGACATATCCTGCAAATGGGAAAACAAATCCTGCCGCAAATCCCGCTCCATTTCCGTACCCATGAAGTGGCCGTAGGTGGCACGGTAATACTGAGCGGCAGCATCGATAATCCGCATGGCGACATAGGCGGCACCGATGCGGAGCACCCAGGAGGCAGTCATGGCGGCAAGGTTGTCCGTCGCCATGGCGGTAATCTGCCGCACAATCATGGGGAGAACCAACTCGCAAACGGTGGACAGAATCGCGCACAGCAGGTCCAGAAACAGCATTCCGCGATATTTTTTGTAGTGGGGCAGGAAACGGCGCAGAAGTGTTCCGGTTTTCATGGAATTGTTAGCTTTCATGGAATGTCCTCCTGACTGGTGAGAGTAACGTGGGAACAGAACGATTGAAAGGTTTCGGGTAAAACATCTTCCGAATACAGCAGATAGGCGGCATCCTGCCCCTGGGCGTACAGCCTGCGGCTGCCGGCGTTGTCCGTAAACAGTACGGCGCTCATTCCCGCCAGTGCCTGCTTCATGTCGGTGGACAGCGTCATCCCGGATGGTGTCAACAGCGATAGTGCGGCGGCAGGACGGATGCTGACCAGGCAGACGGAGCCTTCCTCTGCCTGATAGGCAATCTGCAGAACGCGGGCATAGCCGCTGCCGTAGCCGATATCCCGGCATTGTGCCGTCTGAAGCGTATACTGATTGCTGCGCAACCGCAGGGCGGGGGCGCCAAAAGCGTTGTACAGCCCGTCCAGATTGGCTGAATCGGAGACGGTAACGGTTCCCAACGTATCAGGCAGGGGGAGAGAAGCGGCAGGTGCTTCTTTTTTGGTATCGGACTCCACCAGGATGACTGCCAGATAAAGCACCGCGGCGGCAATCAGCCCGGCAATGACGCGGAGAGCAACGCGGAGCACCTGATGAAAGCCGTTTTTCTTTGCGGCCATAGCGGCTCCTTTCACTTGCCCATCCGGCGTTTTTTCACATCATCCCGGGCAACGGCGTAGCCGAAGAAGCCCATGGGGCTTTCCAACGGGCAGTACTGT
>JAZUDA010000281.1:0-3406 GCA_045639455.1 Clostridia bacterium
GTTTTTTCAGCTGCTGGACCTGATGCTCCGGCGCACCGCCGTTCTTTTTCATCTGCTTCAGCTCGCTTATTATGGTTTCGGATTCCTCTTTCGCGTTTTCGACGATTCGTTTTGCCTCCGCCTTTGCCTTGCGGATGCCCTCCAGCTGCTTTTGCTCCATTTCGCGGCGAAGCTTTTCCGCCTCGTCACGAAGACGAACGGTTTCCCTGCGCATCTCCTCCGCCAACGCCTGCTCGCGTTCCGCCACCTGGCGGTGATATTCCGCGTTGGCGATTACATCCTCGAACCGAATTGCCTCATGGGACAGAAGTTCCTTCGCACTCTCAATCAGGGAATCAGGCAGGCCGAGCTTGCGGGAAATTTCAAAAGCGTTGCTCTTTCCCGGTACGCCGATTGACAGGCGGTAAGTGGGGCGCAAAGTTTCCACATTAAACTCCACGCTGGCGTTTTCAACGCCCTTGGTAGATAGCGCGTAGGCTTTCAATTCAGAATAATGGGTGGTCGCCAAAGTACGTACACCGCGCTTGAGCAGCGCGTCCAAAATACTTTGAGCAAGCGCCGCGCCCTCGGTGGGGTCGGTACCGGCGCCCAGTTCATCAAACAGCACCAGGTCCGTAGGCATGACTGTGGTCATGATTTCCACGATATTCTTCATATGGCTGGAGAAGGTGGAAAGGCTCTGCTCAATGCTCTGCTCATCGCCTATATCGGCGTACACTCTTTCAAACACAGCAAGCTCCGTCCCCAAATCCGCCGGAACATGAAGCCCGGATTGCGCCATCAGCGTCAGAAGGCCTACGGTCTTCAGTGTGACTGTTTTACCGCCCGTATTGGGGCCGGTAATAATCATGGTGGTGAAATCCTTCCCCATCCACAAATCGCTGGGGACAACGGTATCCGGGTTCAAGAGCGGATGGCGGCCGCGAATAATCTTAATCTGACCCAGGTTGTTGATTTTGGGCTCCACGCCCCTCATGGAACGGGACAGCAGCCCCTTCGCCATGATGAAATCCAGCGTGGCAAGGATCTCCACGTTTTCTTCCAGTGCGATACGGTATGGAGCGATATCCGCGCTGAAGGAGGCGAGAATCCGCTGAATCTCGATTTTTTCTTTGGCCTGCCACTCCTTGATTTCGTTATTCAGTTCAACCACCGCCATGGGCTCGACAAACAGTGTCGCGCCGGTAGCGGATTGATCATGCACAAGGCCCGGAACCTGTTGACGGTATTCAGACTTGACGGGCACCACATACCGGTCATTGCGGACGGTAATGATGGCATCCATCAGGTATTTGCTGTACACGGCATTATGAATAAGTGAATTCAGCTTATCCTTCACCTTGTCATTGCTGACACGTATATGCCGGCGGATATCCGCCAGCTCGCGGGAAGCATTGTCGGAAATCTCGTCCTCGGAAATAATCGCATTTGTAATATCGTCCTCAATCGTCCGAAGAACGGTCAGACCGGAAGCAAGGGACGTGATGCGGGGAGTGTTTTCCCTTTCCGTCACAAGAGCCGCGCGAATTGACCGTGCGCTACGCAGACAGGACGCGATTTGCAGAAGCGAACGTGCCGAAAGAACGCTTCCTTTTTCGGCCAGCCGGACAGAGGGACGTACATCGTCAAAAGCCAACATGGGAGACCCGCCGAAATACGACAGAATAACCGTCGCCTCTTCCGTTTCTGCAAGGGCGGACTGCACACGGGTGATATCGGTATCCGGCACAAGCTTCTTGCATTTTTCGGCACCCATGGGGGTCATTGTAAGAGAAGCCAGCTGATCTCGGATTTTTACAAATTCAAGAACGCGAAGGGTACGCTCGTCCATAGCGATTCCTCCATCTTTTGTTTATTCTACACCTCTCCGGAAATGTCCGGAAGTGGAAGGCGTGTCCAACATAATTTCCCCACGGGACAGGAACATTTCAAGCAGGCGAAGCTGCTCCGCTTCCTCCTCAACCGTGAAGCTGAGAAGCGGTGCCGCGGGAAATTTCTTTGCCGCTACGGTAATATTGGTCGGTACGGAATTATACAATGAAATCAGGCAGCCCTCCGGCAAACGGGTACGCTTCATGGGGAAAACAGCATCCAACCTGTCGGTGAGCGGCTTATTTTTCAAGCTATGGGGATCGTTTTTGTCACAGAGTTTACATTGATTTCTGCCGGATTTCAGGCCCAACGCGGTGCGAGCGGGGCAATGATTCAACACCATCAGCCTGGTTCGTCCGTATACTGGCAGCAGGAAGGGCGCGTTTTCCAGAGGAAGCGCTCGAATCTCACGCTCGTTCAATTCGGGCGAAACGGTAATGAATTCAGCCCCATTTTGAAGCAGCGCAGATACCGTTTCCCGGTTTGTCACAGGCACACCGTAGCCGCATCCGAAAGGAATACCGTGTAAAGCATCCGGCATACCGGGATTATCCGCCACAATGCCGATGCCATCAACCGATCGTACAAGCGCAAGCAGGTTTTCAAGCGTCTTGCCTGTAAGCTGCGGGGGAAGCTTCAAATACGTGCCACCGGGAATTCCGTCCGCCGTAAGCGAAGTGTAATCCTCGGGCGTATAGATAAAGGTACCGCCGTTTTCAATCGTCTTTTCCCCTACGGACAAATAGGCGGACTCAACGCAGAAGTGAGGATAAGGATGCCCATGAATAGCGGATTTTGAAAAAGGAACACTTTCAAGAACGGGTTGAGCGAATGCTTCCGTCCGCTTTGCGGTCAAAGCCTCCAGCGTTTCCCTGCGGAGGCGGTTCAATGCCGAAACAGGCAGAAAACCGTTTTCCCCGGTCATGGAAAAATTCGAAAGCGTAAAAATGGTATCACCTGTTTTTTCCATAATGTGGCGAGCATCCTCCGCAGTGACAGGGCGACTTTGCGCGACAGAAACCGGTTCGCCGCAGCAAGTAACGGTGGATGTTCCGTCCGACGCGGTCAACGAGGCCAGCTCACCGGGAACAAAGGATAAGCTCATAGAAACCGGATAACGTTTTTCTATCAGCTTTGAGGCCTCAGAAACCTGAAGCGCGTCCGTCAGGCGGGCGACAGGCTCGCCCTTATACGCCTTTAACCCCGGACGAAGGCGCACGGTTGCCAATTGCCCAGCTTCTACCTCCGGCCCGGAATATATCAGATCACGGTCACCGTTTCCGCGAAACTGAAGCGCGTCACCGTTATGCAACGGACGCTTCAGGCGGATTGTCGCGATACGGTCATTGGATGAAAGAACTTCGCCCATCGGCAAACCAAGGTGGTTTACGCGAGAAATATCTATTGTTCCGGCATCCTGCGTACCCATCGAATACCCGCGGGAAAATCCGCCGCGGTTGAATATTTGGAGCAATGCTTCCCTTTCGGTTTCGCTTGCAGCGGAAAAGGAGCCGTTGCGTAAGCTGTCAAGAAG
>JAZUDA010000282.1:0-13077 GCA_045639455.1 Clostridia bacterium
GTGCGACCACCGTGCTTGGTGCCGTATCCTCCGATATCGCTACCATGTATTCCGCGGCGACCGGCATGGTGACGGATCTGAACAACGCAGGAGAGCGAATCGCCACGCTGGAGCGGACCATGGCGTCCGTAACCTCACAGATTGCGGGCCTGACATCTGAAGAAGGGGATGCCGCGGCGGTGTTGGCAGCTCAGCTGCTGGATTTGACCAATGAAAACCTGGGACTGAAGGATCAGCTTGCTGCCATGACCGTTGAACTGGAAACAGCCCAGGCGGAAAAAGCTGAAATGACCGTTCAGATTGAAGAACTTACTGCCCGTGTAGAGGAGCTGACGACGCAGATTGAAGCACTGGAGGCCCCTGTAGAGGAAGAAATTCCCATGGAAAAACCTGCTGAAGAACCGACCGAGGAGCCTGTGACGGAAGAACCCGCGGCGGAAGAGCTTGCAGCGGAGCCTGGGTCCGAAGCAACTGCTGAGGAAACGGCCCCCGAAGTGCCCACGGAAGAGCCTGAGACGGAGCCTGTAACGGAAGAAAACGAAAAGGCAGCCGCTGAATAAATCCTGTATCCATTTTTGTCCCCCGCCCTTTGCGGGGAAATTTTTTTTGTGCCGTGAAATGTGGTGCAATGCAATGAGAAAAAGAAAAAAGAAAATTTGCACGAGAAAAGGCATCATGGATGAATTGACATGTAACTGACAGAAAACAGTAAAACGCAACAAGACAAGCGCAAGAAAAAGGCGGAGAAAAGGAACGATAAAGCCGGAAAAACGGGAAAAGGGAAGGAAGGCGAGAACGGACGGAAAGGAACCGGGAAAATAAGAAAACAAAAAGAAAAGAAATTGCATGGCATAGAGGTACGGTAGAAAAAGAAACAGAATAGTTACATGAAGTGAAAAAAGAAAAGGAAAAAACAGATACGAAAAAATTAACGGACGAAAGCGGGCCCAAGCAAGTCGCTACTCGGCATGCTGCGGAAGTCTGCCCTGGGAAGCTGGGAAAGCGCGCTGAGCAGATTCACGGAAGCAGAAAACCGAAAAAAGAAGGCAAAAAGCGAAACAAACTATGGTTTGCTAAAAAGAACAAAGGAACGAATATGAAAACAGACTCCGGTATGCATATTTGCTGAAATAATGCACATAAAAGATGGCTGGAACCATGAAAAAGCACCTTCACGATGAGAGAAACATGGAGAAATAAGTTGAAAATTGTCAGCGACACAAGCAAATATAAACGAAAGTACAAGACTCTGGTCTGATTTAATAATTGCGAAACAACCGAATTTTGCAGACTCCGGTCTGGAAGCTGAACGTAAAACGGGCCGTTTTTGGGCCGAACTTTCGTCTGACTCTCTTTTATAGGCCATCTTCATCGCTGTCTCGGCTGTCTGCTTACAACAGCGAACGTAAGGCACAGATTCCTCTTTCTCTGGCAGCTTTCATGGCGTCATGTGAACGGGGAATCTGCCTTCTTCCCCTGTGAATCGTCCCCTCTCGCAGTGCTTTTTACCCTGCTTTGCCGGCTTTGAGGGGCATTTTTTATGCTCATTTTCGTACTTATGTAACCGCCTGAAACGATTATTTTGAAGTGGGACGACCAGGTACACACAGGGACAGCCAAAGGGTTTTGAGAGACTGCTCGCCGAAGCCTGAACGTTTTTCTCATCTCCGCCCGCCCCTCTGGGAAGAAATCCGATAACATGACCTCTTTTGATGAATGTGGAGAGCCGTTTTCTGAAACGCCACTGCGTGACAGATCTGTCTTCTGATGCTCCCTCGCTTTTCGGCCTGACTCGGCATCCGGAACGGATACGTCTTACTTTTCCGCTAATCCCAGGTATAGGAGCTGGAGTTGAGGAATATTATAGAAAAATGATGGATTCAATGGGTAATAAGTTGCTCAAACATGTGTATTTTCGTTGCTTATCAGGAATATCTCCATCGAAGGAGTCTATATTCCGGATATGTGAATGGAACGCGGGCAGAAATAATCCCATGAATACAGTACTAATTCAAAAATATCAATGTAACTAAATACGTATCCAATTTGTAACCCGAGAACAAAGAAAACAGGAACTTCTCTTCTGTACGCTTCATGCATATCTTCATTATATGCATCAATACCTGTTCCGATTTGTCACCGGCAATGCACGAATACGATTCTTTTTGGCGTCTCTCCCCACAGTATTGCTGATACACTTGAAAAACGTGCCCCAATAGGAAATTATTATGCGCATTTCTTCCGAGCGGTAATGACACCGATTGGACTCATATTGAGGAATTGAAAGGCAATATCCGCCAGCTTTAACCAAATATTAACAAAACAAACAAAAAATCTTCAAAAAAACATTTAAAAAACATTCGGAAGTAACCTATATGTAACTCTCTTATGCTATAATGTTCCTGTATGATACTGCGAATGTATCGTACAGGAATTAGTCACATTCCATTACCCGATGTGACAGGAGGAATTTTTCCATGAAGAAACGTATCCTTTCCATCATTCTGACGGTCTGCATGCTGTTTGAAGGCGGCATCGGCGCTATTGCCGAGAGCCTGATTGATGCGGATCAGGTTCAGGCTGTACAGTCTGAATCCGTGGAGACGGTTGAGGCGCCTGTTGAGGTTGCCGAGCCCGCTCCCCAGCCCGAAGAAGCTGCCCCCGCGGTCGTTGAGAGTGCTCCGGCCGTAGTTGAGCAGCCTGTTCAGGCTGCCCCTGCAGCGGAAGAACCCGCTCAGGTACAAGCTCCTGCGGAGGAACCCGCCCAGGCTGAAACCCCTGCGGTCGAGGAACCTGCCCGGGAACCCGCTCCTGTAGAGGAAGCTCCTGCAGAGGAACCGGCCCCCGCTCCTGCCCGGCAGGAAGTCGAGCCCGAACCTGTCCAGGCCGATCCTGAACCGGAAGTTACTCCTACAGAAGAAATTGCTGAAATCGAAGTAACCTCCACCGAGGAAGAGACTCCCATTGAGGAAGAGACTCCCGTTGTGGAAGAAACTCCCGCCGAGGAAGAGACTCCTGTTGTGGAAGAGACTCCCGCCGAGGAAGAGACTCCCGCTGTGGAAGAAACTCCCGCCGAGGAAGAAACTCCTGCTGTGGAAGAAGCTCCCGCCGAGGACGAGACTCCCGCCGAGGAAGAGCCCCCTGTTGTGGAAGAAGATACTCCCACGGTTGAAGAGGCTATTCCTTTCAAGCCCACTTACGGCGTGATCAATATCACCGACGAAGTGTACAGCGGACAGAGCAGTTCTCTCCTGTACGGCATCATGGCCCACGATGGCATCGCCTATGCTACGGAGCAGTACGGTGTCTGGACCAAGATCCTGATGTACACCGATGGCGAGATTCGCGAGCTGTGGGTGTGGACCAAGTTCTTCCGCCCCATTTCCGATGCTGAGGCACAGGTCTTCATTGACCGCACCACTGACTTGGCTGAGTATGAAGAGCTGGAAATCACCCTGCCCGTGGCGTATGTGGACACCACTGAAGAGCTGGCTGCCAAGGAAGCCGCCAAGGCTGCCGAGGAAGCCAAGGCCGAGGAGGAGCCCGTTGAGGAAATCCCCGAGGTAGAGGAAGAGCCCATCGAGGAAATTCCTGAGGTGGACGAAGAGCCCATCGAGACAATCCCCGAGGAAGAGACCATCGAGGAAATCCCCGAAGTGAACGAAGAGCCCGTTGAGGAAATCCCCGAAGTGGACGAAGAGCCCGTTGAGGAAATCCCCGAAGTGGACGAAGAGCCCATTGAGGAAATCCCCGAAGTGGACGAAGAGCCTGTTGAGGAAATCCCCGAAGTGGACGAAGAGCCTGTTGAGGAAATCCCTGAGGTGGACGAAGAGCCCATCGAGGAAATTCCCGAAATCGAGGAAGAGTCCGCTGCCCAGCCGGAAGAAGTGTCCGAGCCCGTGCCTGCCGCGCTGATGACCGTGTCCGCGACGGAGGGCGTGTCCGCTGAGGGTACCGAGTCCACCGAAGGCACCGGCGTTACTGAGGGTACCGAGTCCACCGAAGGCACAGGGACCGAAGGTACCGGCACCGTTGTGTCCGGCGGGGATATCGAGATTCAGCCCACCGGTAGCCAGACGGTGTATGCCGTCATGGGTTCCACCGTTCAGTTCGCTGTCACCCAGAACGATAATGTGAATTATCAGTGGCAGCGCAGAGCCCTCGGCAGCTCCGCGGAGTGGACCGATATCGATTCTGACTCCATCGCCTCCGGATGGGATACCTCCTGCCTGTCCATTGAGGTAAACGCTGAAAATATCGGGTATGAATATAATCTGCACTATGAAGAAAAGTCTGAAGAAGAAAATCTCACTTCAATGCTCCTGACCATCTTCGGTATCGGCGTCGCGCTGGCCGATGGCCAAAGCGGTGATGTCGGCCCCTTCACTCTGGAGCCGCTGACCACCCTGACCCTGCAGCTGAACTTTGCGGGGAATGTGCCGGAAGATGTCTCCCTGGATGTATCTGATTTCCTTCCCTATATTACTGTTACAGACTCTACCGATCTTGCGAACATCAAGACCGCGGACGTGTATCAGACCAATTTCAATGCCGAAACCAATACGTTGACCATCGACGTGATCGGCAACTATCCCAACAAGAACCTTCTCTCCGTTGGGTTTGATCTGCTGCCCACGGTTTCTACGCTCTCACCTTATATCTACCATGTCCCCGGCTACTATCAGGCCGACAGATCCGCCTACAAGGATGGGCAAACCGCTACCCTGAACTATAAGCAGTCCTCCAACGACTACTTCGACCGGAACATCGGCGAGGACGTTGTTGCAGGCATTAATGTTGAAGTAAATCCCCACATCAAGCCCGCGAGCGAAGAAATCGGCAGAGTATATCAGTACGATTTCACGGTTCACTTCTCCAATCAGCAGACCTACAGCCGCGTGACCGGCGGTACTACCAAGCTGTATACCAAGTATGAAAACGTTGCTATCAACGTGTTACCTCCTGAAGGCATCACCCTGACGGACAAGGAAGGCAACCCCCTGGCCGAAGGATACAACCCCGGCTATGAAGTATTCAGCGAGGAATTCATTAATGCCCCTGAAAAGGGTAATGAGCAGAGAACCTTCACCGTGTACGCGGTGATGGACGGCAATGGCACTGTGGCGGAGAAACTCTACGATGCCCTTGAGTTCTATCTGACCGCTGAGGTAAAGGTGTGCGACAGTGCCTCCGGCCTGGGCGATGGCACCTATCACGCGGTCTGGGTTAACCAGGAAGGCTCCATGGTGACTAACAACTCCGCCGTTACCGGTATCGCGCAGGGCGACTGGGCCATGAGCAAGTCCAAGGACACTAAGCCGACCGATCAGGCGAAGCGCAGCGCAGACGGCTCCACCGTCAAGATGACTACCTATATTGAAGTCGGCCGGGATAAGGGCAATGGCCTGCCCTCCGGTGAAAAGAACGACTTCGTCGGCTACGGCATGTTGTCCCTCGACAGCATGACGCTGACCGATTCCATCAAGGCTGTAACGGATAAGGACGGCAATTCCGTTCTGCCCACCTCGGTGGCTGTCTACAAGTCCACCAACAACACGTGGGTACTTGTAACCGATATCACCACTACCGCCGCCGCTGACGGTTCTTCCATGGAGGTATCCATCCCCGATTCCTCCATGAACACGCTGGACGGCTCCGACTACGGCCTGGGCGACGCCGTGAAGGCCTACACCCGCTACCGTATCGAGGCCAACTATCCCGCGGACAACTTTACCTATTCCTTGGTGGATAATCCGCAGGACGATTTCGACTTCGATGATACGGCTTCCTTCTCCTATACTCGTGCCGACAAAACCAACGGCTCTTCTCCTGATGCTTCCCAGAAGATCCAGTGGCACGATGTGGCCACCGGCGGCAATTTGGTGATTGACCAGTGGCTGTTCCTGAACGGCGATGCCGACGCGGAAAAGCTGGCCTATAGCCAGTTCTATCAGGAATATTTCCCGACGGCAGACGGAAAACCCATAACCTATAAGATTTACGCCTGCGACGAGGACGGCAATAAGCTGGGCGATTGGGAAGAGAACATCGTGATTTCCCAGGGCTCCAACGGTGAATTCTCCACCGAGTCCTATAAGGTCGGCGATGATAATTACCCGCTGAAGAACCAGATTCCCATTGGCAAGGTCGCCGTTGAAGTGGATTATGACGGCCTGGATACCAACTGGATTAAGGGTGCCGCCGCGGACAACACCATCACCAACCCCGTCACCAAGGTGATTCTGGATGTGAAGTCCAACTCCACCGCAACCGCCGATTTCTACCTCCGGTATCTGGACGGCGCCTTCGTTGACGTGGAGAAGGTCTTCTATGGCGCGAACGGCCAGCGGATTACGAATGTGAACGACCTGATAAACCTGTTCACCACCGTCAAATTCACCCTGATCTCCGCGGATAATACTTATGAGATGGATCTCGGCTCTACCGGCAAGAACTCCATCAAGATTCGTCCCGGTGTCTATACTGTTACCGAAACCAACACCAATACCGATTATCTCCCTGCCGAGATTGCGACCTTGACGGTCGAGGCCGGCGGCAAGTACACGCTGCAGACCCCCGAAGGTTTTGCGCTCGATGACAGGCAGGTTATCCCGAACTACTACTCCAAGGCGGAACTGACGATTTCAGCCCATACCTCCGACGGTTGGGTAGAGGGGGATGTTTCCACGACCACGTCCCTGAACAACGCTGCCCTGACCGACAGCGCCATCTCCTATAAGGTACAGAAGATGGTGAACGGTTCCTGGGTAGACGTGGAAGGTGCCACCGCCTCCCAGAATGGCGAAGTCGTTACCATCTCCAACCTGCAGCGCGTGGACGAGAACGGCAGCCTGATTGAGTACCGTGTCGTGAACACCACCGCTGATTACAGCAAGCCCCTGTACGGCAGCATCAATGGCGGAGCGAATTCCGGCATGTCTTCCGGCGCGGAGAGCTGCACCTTCAACTTCCCCTATGTGAATGGACAGGAACTGAAGCTTCATCAGGATTGGTACTATCAGAACCTGGCCACCATTACCGTGACCAAGACGGCGAAAAATGATATCCGTCCCGTTGGCCACAAGGTAGATGACTACGGCAACGGCTGGGAGTTCACGCTGACCTCCGGCGCGGACGCTGCTATGAGCGACGTGAGGGTCACCGCAGGCGGTAATAAGAAAGAGAACGCCAAGGTCCCGTATCCCGACCTGCCCAAGACCGACGCCAGCGGTAATTACATTACCTATACCGTTACCGAAACCGGCGAAACGCAGAACGGCTCCCTGATCCCGATTACCGGCAACTGGAAGACCACCTTTACCGGCACCGCTTCCTATTCCGGCAGAACGGGTACCGTTCAGATGACCACCAAAGAAACCTACAGTGTCGGTGTCACGAACAACTCCCGCTTCGGCTATCTGAAGATTACCAAGGTAGACGCTGAAGATAACAATGTCAAGCTGCCCGGTGTGGAGTTCAAGGTATACGTTTACGATAAGAACAAGACTGCCAACGGCAAGCTGTACCTGATGGATCCGTCCGTGGACGGCAACCGCAATGACGACTATACCGTCAAGTTCACAAGCGATGAATCCAAGGCGGGTATCTTCAAGACCAACGCCAACGGCGTTATCCAAATCGATTACGTCTCCATCGGCTACCTTACCAACGCTTCAACGAATGCCTTCACCTCCTACAAGTGGTACGCTGAGGAAATCGCTTCCTCCGTTCCCGCTGATTACGAGGTTCGGACCGGCGAAATTACTCTGACTGCCCCCGGTAATGGCACGCAGGGCGCTACCACGATTACGAACACCCATAAGCCCTATATCAAGGTGACCAAGGTGCCCGTGGACCATAAAGGCAACGCCAAGACCGGCGTTTCCGGCTCCGCCACCTTTGAGCTGTATTACAAGAACGGCGATACGATCGAGCCTGTGCTGGACAAGGACAATCAGCAGGTTGTTCTGTCTACTGTCAGCGGCAAGCTGGACACCAACGAGGTGTGTGTCGACAAGTACGGCGACTATTACCTGGTGGAGACTGCTACCTCTTCCAACATGCTGATGCCCGAGATTGAAAAGTCTCCCAAGCAGAGTTATCTGGAGCAGGGCGGCAAGATCTACTTCGGGCCGTATACCGTAAGCAAACCCACCAATGAGGGCGACAAGGCCACCCATGCCGTCTTCAAGGCCCAGAACGTGTGCAATGATGCCACACTGAAGGTGCTGAAGAAGGGCAAGGAAGGTAACGATGTATACGGCTCCATGAGCGTTGTCCTGATGGCGCAGCTGAAGAGCGGCGACACGATGCTGAGCCGTATGCCCGGCGGCACCTGGACCACAACCGTTCCTTCCGGCGTAAGTGAGACCATTCCGACCGCCAAGAACGGCTATGTGTGGTACTACAGCCCCACCATGACCGTATCCTCCGGCACTACCTCGATCGGCGTTCCGATGCGCGACAGCGAGAATAACACCATCGTCTACGCCGCCATCGAAATGACGCCTCCCTACGGCTACTGGAACAAGGTCAATCCCGACGGTACCCAGGGCCACTTCATCGAGACCGCCAAACTGACGGGCGAGACCTATGAGGTCACCTTCACAGACTCTCCCAAGTTTGTCATCACCGCCGAAAAGCATCTGACGGATATCTGGAAGAGCCTGTCCGATGCGGACTATGAAGGACAAATCATGGCGGGCGCGGAAATCTCTCTGTACCATCTGAGCGGTTCCACGCTGGATTATCTGCTGGCTACCGGCACGACCAACGGCGAAATCGGTCCCGACGCTCTGGCTTTCGGCAACGGTGACGGCATCTGCCTGGACTACAAGGAAACGTATGTGCTGGTGGAGACCGACTCTGTTGGCTTTGATACGTCTTACCCCGGCGACCATGCCGCTTCCACGGGCATGACCGATGTTGAGCCCTCTTCTCTGGTAGGGAAGACGCTTTCCCAGTTGAGCGCTGCGAACATCCAGTACAAGACGATTGAACAGAGCGACGAGAAAATCTATCCGGATAAGTACCCCGAGATCTACCGTATTGGTGAGTTGGAAAACTACAAGCCCTACTTCAAGATTATTGTACACAAGCAGGGCTGGCTGATGGATACCGATCAACCCAAGTCCGACACCAATCCGTCCATTGACGCGCCTACGCTGGATAAGTGTAAGTTCTACATGTGGACCATCCCCGCGGCCGAGTGGGATATGCTGTCCGGCGCGGACGATGTGGAGAAGGCGAAGAAGGCCATCGCAGGCGGCGCTACCAAGGTCGACTATGTGTACGAGACCGGCAGCTATGCCCCGGGCGCCTTCATTACCGCTGACTTGGACTTCAACGCGGGTCTGGTATACATCTTCCAGGAATTCGAGGCTGCCGCGCCCTATCAGTTTGACGTGGACGGCAGCTATCCCGGCATCATTGCCGTGACGCCTGCTGATTACGCGGATTCCAAAAACGATGACTACGACGCCGGCACGGTAGATAATATCCACTTCACGGGCAGCGGCGATACCTGGCTGCGCTGGATCCGTGTGGATTTGGATAAGTACACCAAGAAGGAAGTCACGAACGGCGACTTCGTTGACCATTACGAGGACGGCGATAAGGCCCAGCCCAACATCCACTTCAACCTGCAGATGCTGGACAAGCAGGGGAAAGCTGTCTCCAACGATTACTTCACCAACAACTTCGATACCGGCCTGGATCAGGAAAAGCCCAGCTATGGCCGTTCCATTACCTTCGAATTGAACCTGACCAAGCTGCTCGAGGCAGAAAAGTCTCACAACAGCCCCATCTTTACTGTGTACTATGAAGGCAGCACGAAGAAGGCTGATAATACCGAGTACACGATGGAAGATATGGCGAATGCCTCCACCCTGGGACTGAATCTGAACAAGTTCGAGGTCTCCTTCCGCATGCTGCTGACCGAGACCAACGTGCCTGCCGATCTGACCCCCTTCTATCCGAATTACACCCTGACTGTCTCCACGTTCGCGAACAGCGATACCTACTATGACGATGCGGAAAACGTCTTTGTCAATGTGAAGTATACCCGGACCGCGAACCGTCCCGCCATGTACGGTGCCATGGACATCACCAACCCCATTCTGAACCTGTCGGGCAAGTATGTGTTCGCTCAGGCGCGGAAGCTGGTCGAGGGCGGTGCGATGTGGACGCCCAAGGACGAGAACGACTATGTGGAGTTCGAAATCATCGCGGACAACGCGGAAGCGCTGAAGGATGATTCCAAGGCCATCACGAAGGTGAAGGTCACGATTGATTCCTCCAACTATCAGAACCCGCCCATTATCCGTCTGAGCGAGAGCACCGCGTATTCCATGACGGAGACTCACGCCCCCAAGGGGTATGACCTGCCCGCAACCAACCTCAAGACCTTCACAACTGGTACCACCTTAGATACCCGTATGTCTGAGGACGACGATGTCCGTATCCAGAAGGTTTCTCTGACGGATACGCCCTACAAGACCGTCACCGTGATCAAGAAGGATTCCGATGGCAACCCCGTGGAGGGCAAGACGTTCCGGCTGAAGTACAGCGACGGCACGCTCATCATTCGGGATGCCAACCAGAATTCCCTGACCACGGAAGGCTTCATCGCGACAACCGACGCGGACGGTGTTGCCGCCTTCAGCGTTCCTTACTATGATTACCGTTCCATGTCCTATCAGAGCCACGGCGATACGATGGAATACTTCAACCCCAATAAGGTTGCAAGCTATCAGATTGAGGAACTGAACGAGAGCGGCGCGGTAGTCGGTACGTTCGAAATCCTGAACGATCCCGCCAATCTTGTACTGTCCGCCAACGCGGATAGCCTGGAGAAGACCGTCTTCAATATGGAGACTGCGGACCTGGTGCTGACCAAGAATGTGCTCACCAACGGCGGCGCGAAGGCCAAGGAGGGTGTAGACTTCGAGCTGTACTACATGCCCTTCACCGCCCATACGAATTTCACCACCACGCCCTCCATGCCCAGCATGACCAAAGCTGTAAAGATGACCGGCACCACGGATGGTAATGGCCAGATTAAGTTTGAGAAGCTGAGCAGCGGCTTCTACCGCCTGATCGAGACCGAGATACCCGCCAACTGCATGGATGAGGGCAAGAAGTACACGGTAGACTTCCTGCTGGTCACCCCCGGCGATGCCAAGTCGCTGATTCAGAGTGGCTTGAAATCCGGCTACTGGTACAGCAACAAGTACATCACCATCCTGTCCAAGAAGACCACGGACCAGGATGGCAAGAATGCTGTAAAGAATCCCAAGAATAACACCGTCGAGGTAAAGGCCGGCGAGATGGCCATTACGGTCACCAACACCGGTAAGGGCTATATGGATGTTACCAAGCTCATCAATGCCCCCGATACCAAGCTGACGGATGTTACCGTTCCCACCACCGTTTCCTACAGCATCTATGCCAAGGATGCAACCTCCGGTAGCTACGGCACCGAGGCGGTCGAGACCTTCTCCCTGAACGTTACCCCCGGCACCGAAGCCCAATACTACGTTCAGGAAGGCAAGTACCTCATTCTGGATCCCGGCACCTATAAAGTAGTAGAAACGATGACTCCCGGCTGGTTCGCAGCCGGCTCCGTGACCGATGCCGCGGACAGCAACAATAACAAGGCTGCTGCCGTGCTTGACCTCACAGCTGCGAGCGACGTCATTACTTCTGCCATAGCCGATATCGTTGTCGCTTCCGCCAACGACGAGGCTCATCCCGTAACCGTTTCCTTCACCAATACCAACGCCAAGATGGAGCTGAAGGTGAAGAAGGTGGACGACCGGCCTGAACCGCAGCCCATCGAGGGTGCCAAGTTCCAGCTGTACACCACCTATAATGGGAAGAAGTACTACTATACCGACGAAACCGATACCAACGGCCTGGGCAAGTGGTCCGACAGCGAATCCAAGGCCGCTTCCTACGAGACCGACGCGGAAGGCTGGCTGGATATCCCGTTCTACGCCATGTTCGACCTGCTGAAGGGCGATACCGTAGGCACCTACGTGAACAGCTATTCCATCCGCGAGACTGAGGCCGACGTAGAATGGCGTGCCCTGATTGCGGATCAGACCTGGGAATTCACCGCGGGCGAAGTGAAGGAAATCACCGAGCCTCTGGTGGATAGAAACGGTATCAGCCTGGATCTGACCCTGCTTGGCCGCACCAAGGCGAATATTGAGGAGGGCGGCGATAAGCCTGCCGTTGCCAATGTCACCTTCGAGCTGTACAAGAAGGATGCCGCCGGCAACCTGACTCGCGTTACCACCTACGCCGATGACGGCTCTCTGGCGAATGATATCATTACCAACGCCAACGGCCAGGGCGGCTTCCATAACCTGGATCCGCTGGTCGCGGGTGAGCAGTACATTCTGGTACAGAAGGGGACCGATGACGACCATGTCGATCCCAAGTATTACTCCGAGGCGGACGGCGCGCTTAGTTCCACGACCGTAACGGTGGATAACAAGTCCTATCCCGCCTACGTTGTCTTCGATGGCGACAATACCACCGATGCTCAGAGCAAGCAGATTACCCTGTACAATATGCCCAAGGGCCATCTGCTGATTCTGAAGTACGACTATGAGTTCCCCGAGGACAAGATTCCCGTTGATGCCCAGTTCGACGTTGTAATGACCGAGAAGGCCGGCACCGTTACTGACGATACTGAAACCTACTCCTACACGCTGCCCGGTGAAAAGGTTACCGTATCGAAGGATGCCACCTCCGAGCTGCTGGCCCTGATGGCCGGCACCGGCTACACCTTCACCACGGCTGACGGCAAGAAGTTCTTCACCGACGGTACTGCGAAATACTCCTTCGTTGAAGAAGCGCTCATGCTGCCCGGTATCTACTCCGTGACCGAGGTAGAGAACGCTACCGGCTACTTCATGACGCCTTCCGCTGACCCGGCCGACGAATGGTACCCCGTTCGTTCCGTCACTATCGATGATGATGGCGGTCTGGGCATGGCGGTATTTGCCAACATCCCGAATCCCCAGTCCAACCCGCTGGACATTGACAAGGATGTCGAGTCTACTCAGG
>JAZUDA010000283.1:0-3114 GCA_045639455.1 Clostridia bacterium
GAAGCCTTCGCCGCGGGTGGAGTGTCAATTCTGAACGCGCTTGGATGCGTTACACATCTTTGCTTCGGAGCGGAAAACCCTGACAACGAGATTTTTTCAAAAGCCTCGGTCCTGCTGAACAGCCGTGACAGTATGCTGGAAGAAGCATTTATTAAAGAATATGAAAAAGGCTCCTCCTATCCAAAGGCGATCGGGCAGGCATTGACCGAGGTGCTGCAACCTGATGATTCGGCATTTTTCTCAAAACCGAATAACCTGCTGGCACTGTCCTACTATGAGGCACTTGCAAAATACAAAAGCAAGATTCAACCTGTCCCGATTCAGCGGCTTGGAAACTATCACGGTAAAGTGGAAGGTGAATTCGCCGGGGCATCATCCCTTCGGGAAGCGTTACTGTCGGGAGACGAAGATTATCTGCTGCGCAATATGCCCGCCCCCGCCGCAGAAATTGCTTGTGAAGCAATCCGAAACGGCAATCTTTGCCGCCCAGATGCCTTATCGCTGCCCCTTCTTTTTCGCCTGCGGGAAATGACTTCCGTTCAAGCCGCCAACCTTCCCTTCATCGCCGAAGGGCTTGAAAACAAGCTTCTTTCCTGCGCACGCAAGGCCACAAGCCGTGATGAGCTGCTGACCCTGCTCAAATCAAAACGGTATTCTGCCACAAGGCTGTCCCGCCTGTGCTGTCATGCGATGCTGGGAACAACAAAAGAACTGCTTGACATGCACCCGGCTCCCGAATATGCCAGGCTGCTGGGATTCCGTAAAAGCGCACGTACCCTGCTTGCATTGATGCGTGAAGGAACCCTTTCCCTCCCCGGTTGTGACGGGCAAGAGTGCACTTCTCCATTGCTGAAAATCGATGAAAAAGCCTACGATCTCTGGGCATTAGGGGCCGGACGGAGCGTTGGAATGATTTACACGGAGAAAATGGTCGTAACTGAATAATAGCAGGCAGGAAATTGAACAAATCATGAGAAATTATAATGAAAAACCAAAGTTTCGAAGGAGTTGACTGAATGATGAGCAATCCGATTACTGAATCCATGCTGGCCGGTTTCTCCGCCAAATATCACGCAGACCCTGTCAACCCAATCCGTGAGCATGCTGTGGTCAAGTCCGGCGCTGCCGCCTGCGCCGAAAATCAGCGGGGCGATATTGATAACCCCATGACCTTCAGTATCGAAATTGAGTCAGGCAAAATTACCAATCAGCAGCATTCCGGCCGATGCTGGCTTTTCGCCACGCTGAACACGCTTCGATTCGCGGTAATGAAAAAGCTGAATCTGGAAACGTTTGAGCTGAGCCAGAATTATCAGATGTTTTGGGACAAGCTGGAAAAAGCCAACTATTTCCTGGAAAGCATTCTCCAGACACGGAATGAAGAAACCGACAGTCGTCTCATCGCACACCTGATTGCCTCTCCCATGCAGGATGGTGGCCAATGGGATATGGCCTGCGCCCTGGTGGACAAATACGGTGTCGTGCCCAAGAATATCATGCCGGAGACCTATCACTCCGCTAATACCCGCGATATGGATATGCTGCTGACGCTGAAGCTGCGTGAGGATGCCATCGAGCTTCGTTCTTCCGCCGAAAGCACCGACAAGCTGCAGACACGTAAGGAAGAGATGCTGGGTGAAATTTACAGTATGCTCTGTATCTGTCTCGGCGAACCGCCCAAATCTTTCGACTTTGAATACCGGGACAAAAACAAGGAATTCCACCGCGACCGCGGCCTGACCCCCCGCTCCTTCTATGAGAAATACGTCGGCCGTATGCTGGATGATTATGTATCGGTAATCAACGCGCCTACGGAGGACAAGCCATACGGTCGTACCTTTACCGTCGCGTATCTCGGCAATGTGGTCGGCGGTCGCGCAGTCAAGTATCTGAATCTCCCCTCTGACGAGCTGAAGAAGCTTGCCATCGCTCAAATGCAGGATGGTGAGCCTGTGTGGTTCGGCTGTGATGTAGGTAAGTTCCTGAACCGCGAACGCGGCTTGATGGCGCTGAACAACTTTGATTACAACGGCACTTTGGGTGTCAAGTTCGGCATGAACAAGGCTCAGCGGCTTGATTACGGCACCAGTCAGATGACCCATGCCATGGTGTTCCTGGGAGTGAATTTGGACGAAAACGGAAAGCCGAACCGCTGGAAGGTTGAAAACAGCTGGGGGGATAAATCCGGACAGGACGGATACTACATCATGAGTGATGCTTGGTTTGATGAATACAATTACCAGGTTGTCGTCAATAAAAAACACATGACGCCCGAGCAAATTAAAGCCTTTGCTCAGGAGCCCATTGTGCTGAAGCCCTGGGATCCCATGGGGTCACTTGCCTGATTCAGCCATATGTCAGCCGCCGGCAGATGAATTTCGCCGGCGGCTGTTCTTCACTGTAAATAAATCCGGATTCGAGTTGGGTTATATGCAGAAAACAGGCATGTTATTCCGCAATAAACTTGTCAATTTTCATCTAAACGCGTATAATAAGCATATGAAAAAAATGTTCACGAAAGACGCTTCGTTGTCTTTGGGTATCTTTCACGCCTGTTTCGGAGGAATGTCAAATGAAAGAGGACTATAAGTACCTGCGCATTCAGGGCAGAAACCTGGTGACCAATACGTTGACAGGAAAAGGAATCTTCGGCCTGTTCATGGAGTTGATTCGCAATCAGAAGCTGGCTCAGGAAGATGCTGATCTTTACCTGGAAATAGATTCCTGGTTTTCAGAGCATTTGCCGTGGCCGGAACCCTGTCGAAAGCAGGAAAAGGTCGTTTGTTATTTCAAAACCGAAAACGCCGGTGAAATGCTCAAATGGATTAAGCCTGCGCTCTGGTTATTAGACCGGTATGAAATTCCCTATTATCTTGTATATACCAACACACCCGGAGAGATTGTCTACGAAGATCAGTATCAGATTGCCGCTCGTGCAGATGATATCATCATCCAGCCAATACCGCAGTCCTGGTCCGAATAAAAACAATCATGTTTTTTGGACTTCGCTCTTCTCACTTTTAATTTAGGTTACATGTCCGTTTTGCATCAGTGGATTTTCACTTTATTCTTGTCAAAAGTAACTTTTTATTGTATAATTGACCTGGTTCGTTT
>JAZUDA010000284.1:0-2384 GCA_045639455.1 Clostridia bacterium
AGAAGGGCAAGCTCCGCGGCGTGGAAAGCGATGGTATGCTGTGCGCCTCCACCGAACTGGGCGTACCGCAGGAGCTGTACCCCTCCGTGGGTGACGCCGGTCTGCTGATTTTCAACGAGGATTATCCTTTGGGCAGCGATGTGCGGCCTATTCTTGGCATTGATGATACGGTGGTGGATTTTGAGATTCTGGCCAACCGTCCCGACTGCCTGAGCGTATGGGGGATTGCCCGTGAAACCGCCGCCGCGCTGAATGTTCCTTTTGTAAAGCCTGAAATCACGGTGAAGGAAACCGTGGGCAATGTGAACGACTATGTAAAGGTCGAGGTCCAGGATCATGACCTTTGCCCCCGTTACGCCGCCCGCGTCATTACCAATGTCCGCATTGGCGAAAGTCCCCTGTGGCTGCGCAAGTATCTGCATGGCGCCGGTATGCGTTCCATCAACAACGTGGTGGACATCACCAACTTCATCATGCTGGAGACAGGCCACCCCATGCACGCCTTTGATCTGGACAAGGTCAAGAACCGCCACATCATCGTTCGCCGCGCCAAGGCCGGTGAAACCATTACCACCCTGGACGGCAAGGAATACGCGCTGACCGGCTCCGAGCTGGCCATCTGCGATGAGACCAATCCCACCTGCATGGCAGGTATCATGGGCGGCGAGGAAAGCGAAATCACCGAAAGCACCACCTCCGTGATGCTGGAGTGCGCCGTGTTTGACTATGCCAGCATCCGCCGCACCAGCCGCGCGCTGGGCATCCGTACCGAGTCCTCCGGCCGGTTTGAGAAAGGCGTTTCCGTTCCCACCACCGTAGAGGCTCTGCAGCGTGCCTGCCAGATGTTCAATCAGCTGGACGCGGGCGATGTTGTACCCGGCATCATCGACATTTATCCCAATCCGAAGCCGGAGCAGGTGGTAAAGGCCAAGCTGTCCCGCATCGTTCGCCGTACCGGCGTGGATATTCCCGCCGATACCGCCGTGGAAATCCTGCAGAAGCTGAACTTCAGCGTGACCCGTGACGGCGATGATCTGACCGTGATTGTCCCCGACTACCGTCAGGACGTGGACGGTGAGGCTGACTTGTCCGAGGAAGTACTGCGGATGTACGGCTTCGATCACATCGGCTGCACGCCCCTGCGCGGCGAAGTGCTGGGCGGCGGTCTGGATACGGCCCACATCATCAAGAACCGTCTGTCCGCCCTGCTGAACGGCCAGGGCTACAGCGAAATCATGAATTACTCCTTCATCAGCCGCAAGTCCATCGAGCGCCTCGGTCTGCCTGCGGATGACGATCGGATGCAGCCCCTGACCATTCTGAATCCTCTGGGCGAGGATACGGCAGTAATGCGTCCCACGCTGGTCACCGGCATGCTGGACACCCTTGCCCTGAACATTAACCGGGGCAATGACGCGGCCCGGCTGTATGAGGTCGCCAACACCTTTGATATGGTTCATCCCACACAGGAGGGTCTGCCCACGGAAGCCATGGCGCTGTGCTTCGGTGCCTACGGTGACGGTGTGGACTTCTACACTGTCCGTGATATCGCGGTAACCATTCTGGAGAAGTTCGGCATCACCGGTGCCGCACTGACTGCCGGTGCAGACGGCTACTATCATCCCGGTCGCTGCGCCACCCTGAACCGTGGCGCCATGCGTCTGGCCTCCATCGGCGAAATTCATCCCGATGTGGCTGAAAAATGGGGCATCAACCGTCGCGTATATGTGGTAGAAATCGATGTGGCCCTGCTGACCAAGCTGTCCAAGCCCATGGGCGAGGTTGTTGCCCTGCCCAAGTTCCCGGCTGTCAGCCGCGACCTGGCACTGGTCATGGATGATGCCCAGAATGTCGGCCCCGTGATGGCTACCATCTCCCGTGCCGGCGGCAAGCTGCTGGAGAATGTGAAGATGCTCAACATCTTCCGCGGTGTCCAGCTGGGCGAGGGAAAGAAATCCGTTGCGTTCTCCCTGCTGTTCCGTGCCGCCGATCACACCATGACGGATGTGGAAATCAATGCTGCCATGGAAAAGATTCTGGCCTCCTGCGGCAAGCAGCACAACGCTGTCCTGCGCTGATTTTTCCAAGCAGAACACAACCGGCATCCCATTTGCGGGATGCCGGTTTTTTGATGTATCGAAATGGATTACAGCGTCAGCGTGCCTTGCTCAATCATGCGGCGAAGGGCGGATTCCGCCGCGATTCGTCCGTGGGCATAGGTCAGGCCGCCTTGCATATAGGCGATATAGGGGGCGCGCATGGGACCGTCCGCGCTGAGTTCAATGGACGCGCCGCAGACAAAGGTACCCGCCGCCATGATGACCGGATCCGCATAGCCGGGCATGTCCCAAGGTTCCGGCAAAGCCATGGAATCCACAGGCGAA
>JAZUDA010000285.1:0-5043 GCA_045639455.1 Clostridia bacterium
GGTGCAGCCATGGTAGCGCTGCAGCTTGGATATAATGCTCTGTTTAATGGATTCTGAATCAAAAGATGTCGTCGGCATTTTTCGTAAATCCCTTCTGTGTCTGCATAGAAACACGTTTCTCATTCTACCACAAAAGCCATAAAAAAGCAATCAAAGCATCTGTAATAATAACAAAAGACGGTGAAAATGGTGTATAATGGGGGTGGAAAGGAAGAACGCAAAATGAAGTACGCAACGAGAGTGATCCCGGCTGTATTTCTGGAGAGGCCCAACAGGTTTATCGCCCGGGTTTTGCTGGACGGCAGGGAAGAAACGGTTCACGTAAAAAATACAGGCCGATGCCGTGAGCTGCTGGTTCCGGGCTGTCGTGTATGGCTGTGCGAGGGCGAGAACCCGGCCCGGAAAACCCGGTGGGATCTGATTGCCGTGGAAAAGAAGCGGGAAGGAAAGCCAGCCCTGCTGATTAATATGGATAGCGGGTTCCCGAATGACGCAGCAGAGGAATGGCTGAAAAAAAGCGGTTTGTTTGGCCCGTCCGCCATCATTCGCCGGGAAGTTACGTGGGGAAATTCACGCTTTGATTTTTGCATTGCAGAGGGGAACCGCACGACGCTTCTTGAAGTCAAGGGCTGTACGCTGGAAAGAGACGGCATCGTCTCCTTCCCGGACGCGCCTACCCAACGGGGCACAAAGCACCTGCGGGAGCTGACCGCCGCGGTCCGGAAAGGCCTGGATGCCGGTATCCTGATTCTGGTGCAGATGAAGGAGGCACGGCTGTTTTGCCCGAATGATGATACCGATCCGGAATTCGGCAAGGCAGTGTGGGAGGCGGTAGAAGCGGGCGTGAAGCTGCTGGTATACGATTGCGTTGTGACACCGGAAAGCATGACTGTTGACGCGCCTGTGCCGGTACAACTGTAAAAAATGAGCCGCGGAATGATTCCGCGGCTCGCTTTTTTGTCAGATATTCAGGTAACCCTTCAGTACCAGCAGGGTATTCATGACGCCGTCCATATGGCTTCTTTCATAGCCGTGGCTGGCGTATACGCCGGAGCCAATCAACCCGTGACGGATATCAACACCGCTGCGGAGCGTGGCCTCCACATCGCTGCCGTAGTGAGGATAAATATCAACGGCGTAATCGGCGCCTTCCTTTTTTGCGGCGTCAATCAGCTTGCCCACCACTTCATAGCTGTAGGGGCCGCCGGAGTCTTTGGCACAGATGGAGACCTGCTTTTCCGTGCAGGCAAGTCCGTTTCCGACGCAGCCCATGTCCACGCTGATGGCCTCGGTAACGCCCGCGGGGACGGAGGCTGAGCCGCCGTGGCCGACTTCTTCGTACACCGTGATATGGCAGTATACATGGCGCTCCGGCACGATGCCGTTGTCCTTCATGTATTTGGCAAGGCCCATCAGAATGCCGACGGACAGCTTGTCATCCAGAAAGCGGCTCTTGATATAGCCCTTTTCGGTGATGCGGCTGCGGGGTTCGGGACAGACGAGGTCCCCTGTCTCCAGCCCGAGCGCACGAACATCGGCGGAGGAGGATACATCCTCATCTAACACCACTTCAACCGTATCGAAGGTGCGCTTTTCATCGCTGTAATTCCCGTTCACGTGAACGGAAGCGTTGATCAGCTGAACGGTGCCCTCATAAACCCGGCCGTCACGCGCGTAGACATGCACGTTCTCGGTCACGCAGTTATCGGCTCGAAGACCGCCCAGGTTGGTGATACGCAGACGACCGTTGCCCTTGATTTCGGCAATCATGCCGCCCAGCGTGTCCGTGTGCGCCTCCAACAGCAATCCGTCCCGGTCGTCTTTTCCACCCAGGTCTACCAGCACACCGCCTTTGACGGTGATGCGGGCGGGATAGCCGATTGTTTCAAACGCTTTTTTTACCCATTCGGCGGCCCGGGCTGTAAAGCCGGTGGGGCTGTCGATGGCAAGCAACTTCATGGTCTGGGAAGCGGCGAATTCCGCGTATGCTCTATTCATGGCATAATCCTCCTCACGTCAAGTTACCTTGACAGTATACCATCATCCGCGACGGGTGAAAAGAGGTTTACGAAAAAAGCCGGGGTGTGGTATACTGTGTGGGTGAATAAGAACAGGAGGGCCCATAAGGTGAAGTATCCCTGCCTTGTACTGGATCATGACGATACGCTGGTAAATTCCAGCGCTATCATCCATTACCCCAGCTTTATCGCGTTCCTGAAAAAGGCTCGCCCGGAAATGGGGGAGAAGTATTCCTTTGAGGACTATATCCTGCGAAATTTCGACCCGGGCTACTATCCTTTCTGCCGGGAGGAACTTCGCTATACGGATGGGGAGATGGCGGAAGAATATGAATTCTGGAAACAATTCGTAAAGGAACGCGTGCCTCAGGCGTACCCGGGCTGGCGAGAAATTCTGGAGGAGCATAAACGGCAGGGCGGCATCATTACGGTGGTCAGCCACTCCCTGTCCGAAAACATCTATCGCGATTACGAAAAAAACGGCCTGCCCAAGCCTGATGCCGTGTACGGCTGGGAGCTTCCGCCGGAGCACCGCAAGCCCAACACATGGCCGCTGGAGCAGATTATGACCCGCTTCAGCCTGACGCCGGAAGAACTGATTATGGTGGACGACCTGAAGCCGGGCTACGACATGGCCTCCGCCGCGGGTGTGGACTTTGCTGCCGCAGGCTGGGCCTACAACGTGCCTGAAATCGAGGCCTTCATGCGGAAAAACGTGAAGACCTACTGCAAGACAATCAACGAACTGAGAGAATACCTGGACGAATAAGAATATACGAGCCGGCTCATTTTAAGAAGCCGCCGCATCCTTTGACGGACGCGGCGGCTTTTGGTTTTACGTATCTTGAATCGGCTGCTTGTAGATGGCGAAAAACAGCGCGGCGCAGATATCCCGGTAGTTTTCCACTGTGCAGAACAGCGTGGCCGAAAGCCACATGGCCGGACGGTATAACAGCACGGCCTTTTGCTCCTGCCAAAGCTGCAGACGGCGGACGTCAGCATAGGCAAGGGACTTTTCCCATACCATCAGCTGCCCGTCAATTGTCGTCTTTTTTGTCTGCAGGGGCAGGACGCTCTGCATGCTCATTCCCCGCAAAATAACGGCGCGCAGACGCCCCGCGGGCACATAGCAGCGCAGCGTGATGCCTCTCCCGTCCAGCCGGAAATGCATCTCCTCAGGCCCCTGCAGCAGCAGAACAAGCCATGTTCCGGCAGCCGCCAGCACAAGGAAGAACAGAAAATACAGAGGCATACCGCCGCGCAGCAAGGCAACGGCGGCGAATACACCGCCGCAGGCGGCTTCCAGCAGCAGAATCAGCAAAAAAAGACCAAGGTATACCGGCAGAAACAGCCGCATAACACCGTTCCAGCGGCACCAGCTTTTTACAGGTGTCACTTTGACTGTCCAGGCCATGTACAGGTTGGAGCGGCTCAACTTTTGTCCGCAGACGGCGCACATATCCTGCATAGGAACCGTGGATTGACATTTTTTACAATAGGCGGTAACAGACAATTTTTCTTCCTCCGAAGTTGAAAAAAGGGGGAGGAGCGTTACCGCTCCGTTGCCCCCACATAGACAATCTTGTTGGATGGTTTGTACTCGTCCCGGGACAGCTTAATCTGTTCTGACAGGATTCCGTTTTCGTACTTCAGCAGGTATCCCTCGCTGATGACACCGTCATATCCCTCCTGCAGAACATAGGTCTTGTCCGAATAGGTTACATAGGTGGCATCCGTATCCACGCGGGTTTCAAACTCCTTCGGGATTTCCTCAATCACGCGGGATTCCAGGCCGTAGGAGATGTTGCCCAGGCTTGGTCCGTAAATGGAAACGATACAGGCCTTGCGGTTCGTTTTCCCGGAGGGGTCCTTGCCCACGTAGGCCTTGAGGTAGAGGGTGGAGTCAGTGGTGTTTTTGAAGGTCAGGTCTACCTTGCGTCCGTAGGCCCAGTAAACGGTGGCGTCAAGCGAGTACTCGGTGTAGTTTACTTTCATGGAGTGGGCGGCACGGTTAGTAATCTGCAGCCCGGATGTGAGTGCGGCCAGGTAGACTGTGGAGCTGACCTGGCATACACCGCCGCCGATGCCGGTTACGTGTTCGCCGTTCGCATACTCGGGGGCGGAGAAGAAACCGTTCTCCATGGTACGCTCACCGACAGCGCCGTTAAAGCTGAATGTGGCGCCGGGGTTCAGCACTTTACCGTTGATCAGCTCGCAGGCGCGGGCGATGTTGGCATTGCGGTTCTCCTCGGAGGTGGAATTGATAATGGTGTAGTAGCTGCTTCGCAGCGTGTACTGATCCTGCAGAGAAGCAACCGTCACAGAAGGGTAAAGCGGGGTAACAACGATGGGAATATCGCCGCTTTCCAGCATGGCGATCTTTTCCAGAATCTGTTCCCGGATCGGTGCCACATCCAGCCAGCGGCCGTTGGACTCCTCATTGAAGGTGAAAGGATTGGTCCGGGAAATATCGACACCGGCCAGGGACGCGTTCTGAGGCGCGATGTAAAGGGAACTTGCCAGGGTGGACAGAACGGAATCTACCACATGGGTATCAGCATCGGTCATGGCGGAGGAGTACACAACCCCCTCCTCCATCACCCGGTGGAGCTCTTCCTGACGGTCAAAAATGGTGCCGCGCTTGCCCAGCGCCCAGGCGTTGTTCAGCGCCGAATCCACATGGAACGAAAGACCCAGCGAGTCCGCCGTGATGACGGCACAGGGTTCACCGTCCAGCACAAGCCGGAGATACCAGCTGCCGGCGACCTCCTGCGCGTGATTCCGTACGGCGGTGATGCCTTCATTGGCAGTCATACCGCCGATATTGATGCCGTCAACAACGATATTGGGGGCAAAAACATCCTGATAATTATTGACATCCACATAGACCATGCCGTAATAGGCACCGGCTACAACGGCACCTACCAGGATTACCGCCAACAGAATCATCCACGGACGGAGAACAACGGGCTTTCGGGCAGGTTTTTTCGGGATACGGGGTGGCTTTGCGGCCTTTTTCGGCTGC
>JAZUDA010000286.1:0-1612 GCA_045639455.1 Clostridia bacterium
GCTCATCAGGTACGGCACCAGGTACTGCTTTTTGCCCAGGCGGCGGTTCATATCCTCATACCGGCGGCAGAACTCGTCATACACCTGCCGGGGCGGCTTGCCCATGGTCTTCAGTACGGCGGGGCTGATATGCTCCGGCGCCACCTTCAGCTGGCCGGAAATATGATGCTCGCACAGCTCGCGCAGGAACGCGTCATCCTTGTCCGCCAGCATGTAGTCAAACCGCAGGCCGGAGCGGACAAACACCTTTTTTACCCCCGGCAGCGCCCGCAGCCGCCGCAGGATGTCGATGAACTCGGTATGGTCCACCTCCAGGTTTTTGCACGGTGCGGGGGCCATGCACTGCCGTCCCTTACAGGCGCCCCGCTTCAGCTGCTCCGCGCAGGCCGGCTTGCGGAAGTTGGCGGTAGGGCCGCCCACATCGTGGATATAGCCCTTGAAGCCGGGCAGCCGGGTCAGGATTTTTCCCTCATTCACGATGGATTCCGGGCTGCGGCTCTGGATAATTCGCCCCTGGTGGAACGTGATGGCGCAGAAGGCGCACGCGCCGAAGCAGCCTCGGGTGGCGGAAATGGAAAACTTGACCTCCTCTATGGCGGGCACGCCGCCCATGCTTTCGTACATGGGGTGGTAGTTCCGCTCATAGGGCAGGGCGTACACGTCGTCCAGCTCCTGACGCGTCAGGGGCAGGGGTGCCGGGTTTTGCACCAGAAAACGCAGGGGATCCTGCTCCTGGCACAGCTTTTTGCCGCGCACCGGGTCGGCCTCGTTGTACTGGGTCAGGAACGCGCGGCAGTAGGCCTGCTTATCCGCCGCCACCTCACGGTGGGAGGGCAGCAGGATGGCGTCCTCGGGCGGGGTCTTTGCCATGTAGCAGATGCCGCGGATGTTCGCCAGCTCCTCCGGCTTACAGCCGTTCTCAATCCAGCGGGCGCAGTCCAGAATGCTCTTTTCGCCCATGCCGTGCATCAGCAGTGTGGCGCAGGAGTCCACCAGCACGCTGCGGCGGACCTTATCGTCCCAGTAATCATAATGAGAGAACCGGCGCAGCGATGCCTCCACGCCGCCGATGAGGATGGGTACGTCGCGGTACGCCTGACGGATCCGGTTGCAGTACACGGTCACGGCGCGGTCGGGCCGCATGCCCGCCTTGCCGCCGGGGGCGTAGGCATCTTGATTGCGCCGCTTTTTCGCCGCGGTGTAGTGGTTCACCATGCTGTCAATGACGCCGCTTGTTACAAGAAAGCCCAGTTTCGGCCGGCCGAAACGCTTGAAATCCTCCGCGTCCTGCCAGCCGGGTAGGCACAGCATGGCCACGCGGTACCCCGCCTTTTCCAGCACCCGGGAAATAATGGCATGCCCAAAGGACGGGTGATCCACATATGCCTCACCCACCACATACACGAAGTCCGGGGCATCCCACCCACGTTGACGGCACTCCGCCGGGGTCACAGGAAGAAAAGCCATACGCCGCTCCTTTGCCTTATCAAAAGCATGATTCATCGGGAGGGCTTCAGTATACCATCCGCGGGGAAAAATATCAAATCAAAAAGCGGGAGGGGGGATTTTGGGGGAACGTGCGGGGGCTGTCTGCCCCCGGAGACCCCTGGGG
>JAZUDA010000287.1:0-4749 GCA_045639455.1 Clostridia bacterium
TCTTCCTAAGACCGCTTGGCCTCCGACTTTACTGTTCCTCGCACTCCAGCACAAAGCGGGTCTCATTCTCCATGCGGGAAACGATGTCCCGCAAATCAACAACCCGCAGCATCAGGAGTACAGAATCAGAGCAACGAATTCAATCGGCTCCGCGGTGTTGTTCACCAGCGCGTGCGAATCGCCGTCCGCGCAAACCACAACGTCACCGGGCTCCACCGTGTACTGTACGCCGTTATCCGTGTACAGACCTGTGCCGGAAAGGAAATAAAAAATCTCGTTGTCGCCGGAGTGGGCATGTTCGCCGATAGAATCCCCGGGCAACAGCGTCATACGGTTGAACATACGACCCTTGCCGTACATTTCATCCGCACCGTTGAGAAGCTTTTGCATCAGCACCTCGCCATGCCCGCCGCGAATACATTTTTTCTCAATTACCTGTTCATTTGCCTTACGAATCATCGTTGTACCCTCCCGTTATTTACAATATTTCATCAGCATGGGGCGGATATCCGCCACCGTGCAATCTCCCAGGGTGTTTTTCACCGTGCCGTTGTCCGCCCATCTGGGCAGGGCCTTTTCAATCTCCGCCTCAGTCAGAACCGCGTTTACGGTTACCGCACCGAAAAGCCCTCGTAAAGCAGCTTCATCGGTGTCGATTTGTTCGAAAAAGCCTTTTGCTACATCCGGCACGCGCTGCGCCACAAAGGTAAGGAAATCGTCATGGAACGCGGCACACGCCAGGCCATGAGGAACGCCGAAGTTTTCCGTCAAATAATAACCCACATTATGGGGAAAGCAGGTTCCGGTGACCGAAATAGCCAGTCCGCCGAGAATCGATGCCTCGTAGGCGTCCGTCCTTTCCTGCTGTGTCAGGGCGCAACCCTCTGCCAGCCTCGGCAAAACAGGCAACAGGAGACGGATGCCGGCCACAGCATACGCCCGGGATATGACCGTCGCTTTCTTGCTGAAATAGCTTTCCGCGCAGTGTGCGTATGCGTCAATGGCGGTGGAAAAGGCCGTTTCCGGCGCCATGGTAGCGGTATATTTTTCATCGCCGAACGCCACGGCCGCGTATAGCCTTGGAACGTGGATGGAGTGCTTCTTTCCGGTAGAATCAGTCAAAACGGACACGTCCGTCACTTCGCTGCCGGTTCCCGCCGTAGTTCCCACCAGCACGATTGGGAGCGGAGACGATGCCCATGCCTTTGCGTAGAAATCTTTTTCACTCAGGGCCGAGTTGGCGGCAAAAACGGCAACCGCCTTCGCGGCATCCAAAGGAGAACCTCCGCCGATGCCGATAATGAAATCGCACCCGTTCTCCGCAGCAATTCTGCCTGCTTTCATACAATCGGAAAGTAAGGGATTGGCGGTAATGCCGTCAAACAACACAAAGGCAACACCGTAGGCGGAGAGTGCCGCCGTAACATCATCCAAGGCACCGCAGGCCTTCGCGGAATGACGGCCGGTGACAAGAAGCGCCTTATGTCCCGGCGCGGACAGCACGTCCGCGTGGGACGCGACGCAGCCGCTGCCGGTATAAAGACGGACTGGCATATAATACTCCATAGCAGCCTCCGATTATTCCATTTTTTTCAGATGTTCCAGTACGCCTGACAGATCCTCAAAGAACATGTCTGCGGTTTTTTGGACCTGTTGGGTGTCCTTTTTGTCCCAACAAAGCTCCCTAACGGCGTATACGGTGCAGCCCGCCGCTTTGCCTCCGCGGACCGCGTACAGCGCGTCGTCCAGCATCAGGCAATCCCTGATGTCAACTCCCCATTTTCCTGCAATGCCGTTAAAAAGTTCCGGGTCATTCTTAGTCAGTTTAGCCTTATAGGTGCAAATCACGGGATCAAAGCAATCCAGGATTCCCAGCCGTTCAAGGCAGGGCACAGCCAGCTCCAACTCCGTCATCGTAACCAGGGCCATCGGGATTCCTTTACTGTGAAGATACTTCACCGTATCAATGGCGCCGTTTTTCGGCAAAGCATTCTTGCCATAGAGGAGTTCAAAGTCCCGCATTACAGCCGCTTCACGTTCCTCCGCCGTCATGCCGAGGCTTTTCACGTCCGGGTTTTCTTCGTTCTCCGCCATCCATTTAAGAGTGTTCCTGCAGTACAGGGCATGCCTGTTTTCCAGAAAATATTCCGGAATCAGCTTTTGACGCGAGGCGTAGAGCCGCATAATTGCCTGCTTGCGGAGGCGTTCCGTATCAATCAGAGTGCCGTCCATATCGCAGATTACGCCGGAAAAAGGTATCATCTCGGATTTCTCCTATCTGTTACTTGTTTTTCAGAAGATGGCGCGCCACATGGACGCCGCTTGCGGAAGCGTGCGACAGGGAATGTGTCACCCCACTGCAATCGCCGATCACATACAGGCCGGGCAACGTGGTCTGCAGGTTCTCATCCAGCTTGACCTGCATATTGTAGAATTTTACTTCTACACCGTACAGCAGCGTATCGTCATTTGCTGTACCGGGGGCAACTTTATCCAGCGCGTAGACCATTTCGATAATGCCGTCCAGGATACGCTTGGGAATGACAAGGCTCAAATCGCCGGGTGTCGCGGCCAGCGTGGGCGTTACAAAACCTTCGGCAATCCGCTGCACCGTGCTGCGGCGTCCGCGAACAAGATCGCCGAAACGCTGAACAATCACGCCGCCGCCCAGCATATTGGAAAGCCGGGCAATGCTCTCGCCGTAGCCGTTGCTGTCCTTGAAGGGCTCGCTGAAATGTTTGCTGACAAGCAAGGCGAAATTGGTGTTCTCCGTGTGCTGCTTCGGATCCTCGTTGCTGTGGCCATTCACCGTTACGATGCCGTTTGTGTTTTCATTTACCACAACACCGTGGGGGTTCATGCAGAAGGTACGCACCAAATCCTCAAACTTGGCGGTACGGTACACGATTTTACTTTCGTACAGTTCATCCGTAATATGGGAGAAGACCTGTGCCGGCAGCTCCACACGGACACCGATATCCACCCGGTTGGACAAAGTGGGAATCTGCAGGTCCTTGCAAACCTTTTCCATCCACGCACTGCCGCTGCGGCCTACGGAAATGACGCAATCCTTGCAGTGGAACTCCTCTGAATCCGAGCAGACCAGATAGCCGTCGTCCTCTTTACAGATTCCGGTCACGGGCGTATCGAAATAGAAATCCACCTTGGTCTTCAGCTCGTTATACAGGTTTTCCAGCACAATATAATTGATATCCGTTCCTAAATGGCGAACCTGGGCATCCAGCAAATGCAGCTGGTTCTGCAGGCAAGTCCGTTTGAATTCGGAATCTGCCGTAGAATACAGCTTCGTTCCCTGTCCGCCGTGGGCCAGGTTGATTTCATCCACATAACGCATCAGTTCCAGCGCTTCCCGCTTGCCGATATATTCGTACAGCGTACCGCCGAACTGATTGGTGATATTATACTTTCCGTCAGAAAAAGCGCCCGCACCGCCGAAGCCGCTCATAATCGCGCAGGTTTTACAGTTGACGCAGCTTTTTACATGAACGCCGTCTATTGGGCATTTCCGCTTTTCCAGCGAATGACCCCGCTCAATGACTGCGATCTTTTTTGTTTTGTCATTCTTGCACAGCTCGTAGGCAGTAAATATACCGCCGGGACCCGCACCGACGATAACCACATCATAGTTTGTCATTCAATCGACTCCTTCAGGAAAAAGGAATTGTAAAAGAGAACTTTTACGGATTATTATAGCGTATCAATCACAAAATGTCAATTTCGCTTAGATCAGCCGACCCTATCCGCCATCTGTACGGAAGCGTTTTTGTACAATGCTTCCATACGGGTATCCAGTTCCGAGCTGATATCGGCGCAAAGAATCAGTTCCCGCTTGATGGCCTCACTTTCGGGAAGATCCTTCTTGTAACTGATTTTATGTTCCAGGCTTGCCCACCAGTCCATGGCAATGGAGCGCATCTGCACCTCCACCTTCATCATCCGTTTCTGATCGTGGAGGAAAATCGGGATTCCCACAATCAGATGAAGGCTGCGGTAGCCGTTGGGTTTCGGGTTTTTGATATAGTCCTTCCGTTCCAGCAGCGTGATATCGTCCTGCTTCAAAAACACTTCCGCCAATCGGTAAATATCCGACGGGAAGGAGCAGATAATCCGCACGCCCGCGATATCATGCAGGTTCTCCTCCATAGAGGCGACCGTCAGCGGGTAATTGCGGCTGTTCATTTTATTGATAATGCTTTCGGTTGATTTAAGCCTGGTTTTGATGCTCTCAATGGGGTTGCGATCGTACTCCATGGACAGGTCTTCGTTCAGCACTTTGAACTTGGTTTCCACTTCCATGATGGCGCATTTGCAATAGCTGATTAACTCCTGATAAGCTCTTCTCTCCTCTGTCGGGAGAAAATCCTGTGTGTAATCCATACCGTTTCACCTCCGTGCAGGAATCCATGTATACAGTATAGACGCCTTTCTATCAGTAGTCAAGAAAAGACCGCCCGGGAAGCAATCGCATTCCGGGCGGTCCGAATCAATTGTCAGCCTTCGGGGGTCAGGATTACACCGGAGTCCTTCAGAATACGGCGTACTTCCTGCACATCCACATCCTTGGGAGAAATGCCCTGCTTCACGGCAAGCGCGGCGCCCACACCGGCAGCCTCGCCGATAATCATGCAGATGGGCATTACACGGGCGGAAGACATGGCGACAGCATCCATGGAGGCGCACCGGCCGGCAAACATCAGGCCCTCAATCTCGTCACTTACGGAAATGCCG
>JAZUDA010000288.1:0-8876 GCA_045639455.1 Clostridia bacterium
CGTGACGCCATCATCAACGACTTCGTTGATGTTGAGCCCGCCATGCTGGCGACTCAGGCCACCATTAACGAGCTGCTGAAATAATTCGGCATGCCTGTTCATCAGGTGACCGCAAAGGGGTCCCGGAGAATTCTCCGGGACCCCTGTTTCATTGAAATGAGTGTTCGGTTCACAATTGCATGATTCGCAGCTCGAAGACGCGGATGTCGGGGATGCCGTTGGTGGCGGTAAACTCCACACGGACTGTGTCACACAGGGTGTCGGGCAGGGTGACGCGGACAAGGCGCTGACGGTTGCCCGTGACGGTCTTTTCCGTCGCCGTATTGCCGTCCTTCAGCAGCAGGACGCGGAAGTCGCGGACAAGCTCCTTGGGCACGCCGGGCTCCTGCTGGTTCTGCCGGCGGGAGGACATGGTCATTTTCTTTTCGATGTCGAAGTTGGAGTCAAATACCAATTGCACCGTATTGACCGGGACGGGCGCGGCCAGCTTCGCCTCCACCCAGGCGGGCAAAGAGGCGATGGGGCCGGAGCGCCAGGCGTTTGTCGCGCCGTCGATGGCGCGGGTCACGCCCCGGTGCAGGTTTTCCACGGGATACCCCGGCTGGGAGGAGGAGGCTGTCAATACGGCCGTCCGCGCCAGATCCCCCGCGTCCTCATTCACGATGCCGGGTAGGTAGCAATCGTCCCGCAGCAGGGTCTGGTGCAGGGCGGGCAGGTCGATGCCGCGGATGGACGTGCCGCCGAGGATTGCCATGGCCGCCGCCGTGCCGATGGCCTGACCGCCGATGGCACAGGTGCCCATGACCCGGGAGGAAGCCATGCCCAGCTGGGTGGCGGACAGACAGCGCCCGCCGATATAGAGATCGTCAAAATCGCTTGCCAGGTAGCAGCGGTAGGGAATATCGTAGCTGCCGGGGAAGGCGCGCATAGTGGAGGGCTGCCGGTCGAAATCCAGCAGACCTCCGGGGGTGTGCAGGTCCATCTGCCAGCCGCCGTAGGCCACCTTATCCGGAAAGCGCCTGTTCTCCAGCACGTCCCGCTCCGTCAGGGTGTAGTCGCCGCGAATCCGGCGGCTCTCCCGCACGCCTGGCAGCATGCCCACCCATTCCAGAGCATAGTTTTCCGCGCTGTGATCCACATTCTTGATATGGTCCCACACGCCGTACACGGCGCTGACCAGCCGGTCCCGGATATCCTCATACTGACCGATGATATCGCCGCTGTCGCCGCCCAGCTCGATCCACCAGAAGCCGTAGTCCGGGCAATAGCCGTCGAACATCATCCGCAAATCTTCCTCCGAAAGACGGGCACGCACCTCGTCCGGAATGGTGGGGCCGTGCTTGCGGAACTTCAGCTGCTCCTCGGTGAAGGGCATCACCGTTACCGGCGGCACGAACCGGGTGGGCTTTCCCATGTCCCGAGCCTTGAACAGCAGCGTATTGCCCATGGTCATGCCGTGGCTCTCCTCCGGCGCGTCGATTTCGTCATACTCCCCGCGTGCCTCGCCGCCCACGCGATACGACGCGCCCGCCCAGGCCGCCAGCGTTCCGCCGCCGGTGCAGTCTGCAAAAATGGGGGCCGTGATGCGGAAATGCTGCTCCGTCGTCATCCGGTAGCAGGTGACGGAGGTGATCCGCCGCCCCTCATGCGCCACATCGTGCATGGTGGTGTTCAGGTACAGCGTCAGGTTCTTTTCCCGGCGGCACGCCTCAAACAGCGTGGCGTCCCAGACGGAATAGCAATAGGTGTCGTTGACCGCCTTGTTCTCCAGCATCAGCTCGTGCAGGATGCCGCCCTCGTTCAGCTCCGGCTTCACCTGATTCTGCGAGGCGCCCACGATATGCATCCGCACTTCGCTGCTTGCATTGCCGCCCAGCACGGGCCGGTCCTGGATCAGGGCCGTTTTCACACCGTGACGGGCGGCCGCGATGGCGGCGCACACACCGGTCATTCCCCCGCCGATTACCGCGAAGTCGTAGTTTTTTTCAATGACGCGCATGATATTCATCTCCCCATAAGAAGATTCATCCCTACGCATTATAAAGCATCCTCGCCCGTTGTCAAATCCTTTTTCTCCCGCGGGCAGGAATCGGCGGAAAAAAGTCGAATATACCTGTGAAAACATCAACATGACGGGAGATAAAGATGATGAAGGTCAGTCTTTCCACCGGGGCCCTGCTGCGGAACTACGCACCCGACGTTGCCTTCGGCATGATGAAGGCCGCCGGGCTGGACGGGGTCGACCTGGGCATGAATCTGGATTTTTCCTATGACGATATTATCAAGGGCCGCCTGACCGGCACCGTATACGGCAAAACCGAGGCGGATATCCGCGCCTACTTCGCGCCACAGGCGGAAGCGCTGAAGGCCGCGGGGCTGGATGTGTGCCAGGCGCACGCGCCCTACCCCCTCTACACACGGGACGCGGAGACCAACCGCTTCGTGTGGGATACCGCGGCCAAGGCCATCATGGCCTGCCGGGAGCTGAACTGCCCCTACCTGATCGTCCACCCCTGCTTCGGCGACTATGACTGGCGGCTGAGCAGCGAGGAGCAGTGGCAGGTCAACAAGGAGATGTACACCTATCTGCTGCCCTACGCCAAGGAATACGGTGTGGGCGTCTGTCTGGAAAACATGTTCACCGGGCGTCGGAACAGGATCATCGGCTCCGTCTGCTCCGACATGGACGAGGCCGTCACCTATATCGACCGGCTGAACGACATTGCGGGCGAGGCGGTTTTCTCCTTCTGCTACGATACCGGCCATGCCATGCTGCTGGGGCACGACCTGACGCAGGACATCATCAAGCTGGGCAGCCGCCTCACCACCCTGCACATGCACGACAATGACGCGCTGCAGGACATGCACATGCCCGCCTACATGGGCCGTGGTGACTGGAACGCCGTGCTGGATGGCCTGAAGGCCATCCGCTACCGGGGCGCGCTGAACTTCGAGGCCACCCTGAATCCCTTCCCGAAGCAGCTGTGGCCGCAGACCCTGAAGCTGATTGCCGACACCGGGCGGCTGTTCGAGGCGGAGCTGGAAAAGGAAGGCTGATACCGCTTCGCGCAAGCGGTTCAACCGCGCCGAATAACCCGAACCCGTCATGAGGCGGCCCATGCAGGCCGCCTCTTTTCTTGCCCGAAAAGGCAGGGAAAGCCGTTGACACTCAACCCCCCGCCCACGGCATGGGTCATACTTTTTTCTTGCTTTTCATGAATATTATGCTATAATGTGACTGTTTATACTTCTTCTCAATCGTTTGAGGTGTATCTTTCCCAGGCAAATCGTCGCGAATAAGAACGGGGAACTTTTGCGGCTCCCGTTTTCGCTCCTGTTCGTGTCGGTGCCGCACCGGCATGGAGGTTACGATGAAAAGAAATACCCGGAATCATTCCCTGGCAGCAACATTTTTTCTTTGTCTGACCGTGCTGTGCCTGTGCGCGGGTGTGTTTGCCATATCGCAAGCAGCAAAAGCGGAAGAAAACGGCGTGGAATACCGGTTTGATCCCGAAAACTGGATGAAATATATCCCGGGCGATACCGACCTGACGGAGCTCAACCTTCCCGGTACGCATGCATCGGGAACGGCTTTCATCAAATTGTTTCCGGAGTCAAGCAGTTGCCAGCAATACTCGATCGCCGATCAGCTGCAAAACGGCATTCGTGTGATGGATATCCGGATCCGTTATGATGGGACCGACTATGGAAAGCTCAAGATTGAGAATGATACTGCCGGTACGGAAAAGTGGCCTTTTGATATCATGATCCTTTCTTATGGCGGCATTGACTGCTATGAATCCTCCGCAGTCTCTTCGGAAAAATTATCAGTGAGTAAAGTGATCAATACCTGTAAGGAATTTGTCAAAACGCATCCGACGGAGACTGTGGTCCTGCAGATCAAAACGGAAACGGCTCCGAATGATTCTGATGTATACAAAGCAGATATAAAAAAAGGCATAAAAAATATATACAATTATCTGGATAATGATTCGATGGTCAGAATGGTTGAATATGGTGATTCTGCGCCGATGCTGGATGATATCCGTGGAAAAGTCGTTATATTCGTCGAGGAAATTTCGCCCAAAAGCAATCCTGACAACGGAGAATACGAAACGTCCTATCATTACGGAAACATGAATGATCCCGACGCGGATGACGCTCCCTGGAAAAAGGTAAGCTATGTCTATGATGCTCTGGATTCCTCCGGCTGGCAGGAAACGGAACCGAGAAGTTCTCATGCCTCCCTGGTACGTGAACCGCAGTATGAGCAGGCGGATGAGAATCCACGCCCGGAAGAAGGAAGGCCGATTTTTCAGCAGATTTGTACCGATGCAACAGATGTAACAGACTTTGGAACCACAGTTGTTCCCACATACGGTCCTGAAGGATATGCCAAGGCAATGAGAGAAGCACTTGCAAGTTATGACTGGACGGTCGGCAAGCGCTACGGCATCGTCCGGATGGACTTCCCGTCCATAGAAATGATCCGGGATGTGGTTGAAGCCAACAACAACTATGTCAGATATCAGGCGGATATCGTCTGGGATGACAATCAGGAGCACCGTCTGGATGACGGGCTGAAAATCGAGCTGGCCGAAAATGGAACAGCGCTCAAAATGCCCGAGCTGGTCAGTTCGGAACCTCTGAAAAACGGCGAGAACGGATTCAGGCTAACCTATGAAATCGTGCCGCAGCGATCCAGGGAAGGCGCCTGGTACGGCGGAGCGTCCTTCCGGGTGGCCGACGGCTGTGCATACGCACTTGTTTCCGAGCCTGTCGAAGAAACGCGTGAGTGGTTCATGGACAGCAACGGGGAAATGTACCTGGGCTATGTCAGGACACAGAAAATTCATGTTGGAGAGACGGAAACAAAAGCATACGATCTGCCTGTATATTTTATGAGCGAGACCGATGACAGGTCTTACCGTCCGGCGATGACCCCGCAGTCATTTATCGATTGCCTTGGAGAGCTGTATATTTCGTACGACACCGGCGACGGTTATCAGCACACATCACTCGTTTCCTGCGGATCGCAGGGCGGCCTCTATAACCTGGACAGCATTACCGGGGCATCGGATGATAAATGGATTCTGCATATTACCGTACCCAAATTTGACCGATACGGGAATGAACTGATTTGTCATTTTTCCGAATTGGATATTCGGAACGGCGCTCCTTTTGTCCTGTGCGATTGCGGCCAGAGCGATGGAATCGGTCTGAAGCTGCTGTCTTCCGATGAAACGGTTGAAGCCGTCATTCAATATAGTGTATTCGCTGATAACGGGTCGAATCAGTTCAACGAAAAATCAATCATTGATAACGCGCTGATGACCGGCGGAATCCGTCATATCGCAGAAACGGAAGACGGCACTGTTTTCATCGATGAGGAAATCACTGACCCCTCGCTCAAGAGGCTTAATGGCGGGAATCTCCTGCTCCTCACCGTCCGGAAATATGATGAGGGTTTCCATGTGCTGCATCACCGGTTTGAGCCGCTTGAAGTGCCTCATTTCGATGTATCCGCTGCAAATAATACGTGGAGCTACAGACTGATGACCGATCTCACGGTGAAGGTGCAGTGGAATGACTTTAGCGATAAAGCGGGGATCCGCCCGCAGTATCTGGATATCACCTTCTGTGGCAGAAACAGGAAAGGCGCTGTGCTGACCGATCAGCCGGTCAGTATATCGCTGAGTACGGAGGATCTTGAGCCTTCAGATGGCAATCGATGGAATGGTACGGCAAAGATGCCTGTCCTGTATTTTGATCCCGCGGAAATCAGCGGCAACGTTCTGGACCCTGACGAGAAGCTGACTGTGCTTTCAGCGCCGGGATATGTTGTTGATTCCATCAAGAAAACGAAGGGGACGGACTCAGATGGGATCCCGACCTATACTTTTACCATCAGTTTATCCCTTGATCCCGCTAATCCGCAGTATGTCAATGTTTCCGGTTCCTTTGTCTTCAATGATGCCGATCTCAGCATTGATCACCGTGGGACGGTTGATCAAATCAAGGCAAGCAACCTGTATGTGAAGCAAAACGGTAAATACATGACGGACTCTGATATCCGGCTGACGGTGGATAGAGAGAACTGCACGTATGCCTTTATACCTCTGAATAAATTCCCGACCTTCCAGATCACGAGCTATAACAAACGAGCCTATGTCTATACCGTTGAAGGAACGAGGTACATCGGTGCTGATGCCGATCATAACGAGTACGAGCTGCTCGGTACGCTTGGATTTGATTTATTCTATCGTCGGCTGGTTTCCGTCAGTGGTACGGCAGACTGGAAGGATGGTACGCCGTCTGAGAGAGAATTGCCGATTAAGGTGGAGCTGCTCCGCGATGGGGAAATCACCGGTTTGTCCATGTATGTAAACGATCAGCATCAATATGTGTTCGATCATCTTCCGATTGCCGGTGATAACGGTGTGCCCTATCAGTATTCCATCAGGGCTGCCGTGAAGGGCGGGGAAGGAACGGTAGTTTATCCCACGGTTGAGCGCGATCTGACCAACGGCAACTTTACCGCAAACGCAATGATTGCAAATCCCCGTACTGTCACTGTAACGAACGACGGACACGGCACCGCGACTGCGGACCCCACAAGCGGATTGCCTGAAACCTTGGTTAAGCTGACCGCTGCTCCCGCGGAAGGCTATGTATTCGATCACTGGGAAGTAATCAGCGGCGGTGTGACCGTGACGAATGATCAGTTCACCATCGGAACGGCCAATGTGGAGATTCAGGCCTGCTTCAGGGCAATCACGCCGGTACTGACCGGCATCAGCGTCACGACCGCGCCGGAGAAAACAACCTATACCGTGGGCGAAAGCTTTGATCCCACCGGCATGGTGGTCACTGCCACCTACAGCGACGGCAGCAGCAAACCCGTGACCGGCTACGAGTACACGCCCTCCGGCGCGCTTGCCCTGACGGACACGGCAGTGGAGATCAGCTACACCGAAAAGGACGCGATCAAGACTGCGAGCCTGGGGATTACGGTGAATCCTCCCATTGAATACGCCGTCATCATCGGCGGCAATCAGACCGTTTACACAGACGCGGATTCTGCAAGGTTCGCCTCCGACGCCGATTTCAGTAAGTTCGACCATGTGGAAGTGGACGGCAAGACGGTAGCAAAGAAATACTATACCGCTCAATCCGGGTCCACGGTGATTACGTTCAACCGGGACTTCGTCAAAACGCTGAGCATCGGCAAGCATACGCTGACGATTGTATCCACCGATGGCCGTGCTGCCACGGAGTTCTTCCTTGAGCCCCTGCCGCATACCGGCGACGGCAGCCGCATCGGCCTCTGGCTGGCGCTGCTGGCCTGCGCGGGTATTGCCCTGGCGCTGCTTTGCGGCAAGCGGTTCAACCGCGCCGAATAACTCGAACCCGTCATGAGGCGGCCCATGCAGGCCGCCTCTTTTTTCGTCCCGGGAAGGCTGGCAAAATCCGCGATTTCTTGACTTTTTCCCTATGAAATGATAGCATAGAGACCGTATCCGGTATTTTTTGGGAAGGTTGTTTTATTTGAGAGAAAGCCCGGGAGCGCCGGGCTTTATGAACCTGAAAACAGTATTTGAAGGAGAAACAACAATGAAACGAATCGCTCTGCTGCTGATCGCGCTGCTGCTGTGCGCAGTATGCGCCTCCGCCCTGGCCGGTGACCGGTTTGTTCTGGAAAAGAACGCCCTGGAAGCCATTCCGGACGGCCTGACGGAGGTAGTCATCCCTGCGGAGGTGGACGGCGTGCCGGTCCTTTCCATTTCCGGCTATGCCATGAAGGACAATACCGACATCACCTCCATTACCGTGCCGGAGGGCGTGATGCTGCTGGAGAATGGGGCCATCTATTACAACCCCGCGCTGACCTCGCTGACCCTGCCGGATTCGCTGCAGGTCATCAGCACCTACAATGTGTACTCCATGGACGCGCTGGAGGCGGTCACCGTTCCCGCCGCTGTGCAGTACATCGGCGACTGGAGCTTCTACGCCTGCGACAGCCTGCGCTCCGTTACCTTCCTGGGACAGCCGCCCGTGATCAGCGCGGATGCCTTCTGGGCGCTGTACGACTGCGTGGCGTATGTGCCGGACGACTGTGTGGAAGCGTACCGCAAGATTCTGCCTGAGGAAATCACCGTCATGCCCAGCGGCAGCAACGCCGTCCCGTATGACCGGGTCATCCCTGAGGCCGATTTTGACTTTGACGCCGTCACGGGTACAATTACCGGCTACCATGGCACGGCCATGGCCGGGGAAATCCCCGCCTCCATCGGCGGTGTACCCGTTACTGCCATCGGCGAAAACGCCTTTGCCGGGCTGGAGTGCAGCCTGCGTTTCGTGCGACTGCCCGAGGGTGTGACCGAGATTGGCCACGGCGCCTTCAACCACGGCAAACTGCTGGGCATCGCCTTCCCCTCCTCCCTGAAGGTTATCGGCGATGAGGCGTTCAACTGGGCCACCGAGCTGATTCCTTACTGGGCGGAGAATAACGGCGTGGAGATCATCGGTGCCAACGCCTTTACCTACTCCGGCTTACGCAGGGAGTTCCACATTCCTTACGGCGTGCGGGAAATCGGCGTCGAGGCCTTCAAGAATATCCGCTTCAGTGACCTTTATTTCCCGGAAACCATCGAAAACGTGGGCGACGGTGCCTTCTCCGGCTCCCCTTATCTGTACTATATCGGCTTTGAAGGCGGCGATCTGCCCGTCTTCGGCGAGAACGTATTTGACTGTCAGGAAGAGCTGCTGGACGTGGACATCGCCTGGAACGCCACCCGGGAGCAGTATGAAACCGCCCGCGCCCTGTTCGCGGACATGGGCATGGTCAACTGCACCGTATGGCGCAACAATCCCTC
>JAZUDA010000289.1:0-4082 GCA_045639455.1 Clostridia bacterium
TCCGAGAAGTCCTGGTGGCCGGGGGTATCCAAAATGTTGATTTTGAAACCGTTATACTGAAACTGCATGGCGGAGGAGGTTACGGAAATGCCTCTCTCTTTTTCAATGTCCATCCAGTCGGAAACCGCGTGTCTGTCGGACTTGCGGGCCTTGACGCTGCCCGCCTGACGGATGGCGCCGCCGTGCTGCAGCAGCTTTTCGGTCAGGGTGGTTTTACCGGCGTCAGGGTGGGAAATAATGGCAAACGTGCGGCGGCGGCGGACTTCGTCCAGCTGCTGCGGGCTCATTTCGGGTGCTTCGTTGCTCATGCCATCCTCCAGGGTCATAGTGGGGTCAACAACATTGTATTTTACTATGAAACACGGCAAAAAGTCAATCTTTTCTTGCTTCTTTCATCGCTTTTGCGAAAGGAAAAAACAGGAAGGTTCGCAAGCTTCCGTTACATTATCTGATATGGTCAAAAATCGTTCATATCCGTACAGGCAAGGAAACCGCCCTTGCATAAAGGTGTCCTTCTATACTATAATAAGGTTGAATTTGTGATTTCGGGAGGCTCTCTCTGATGCTGAAAACATGGCGCATGCCCTATGGAAACGGAACAGTTCCGGTAACGCTGCCGGAGGAGCAGGTGCTGGCCGAGCTCCACGGCAACCGGGTACAGCCCATTGACGATATCGCCATGGCGCTGAAGGCGGCCGTGGAAGAACCCATTGACAGCGTGCCCCTGCGCGATTTCGCCCGTCCCGGGGAGAAAATCGTGATGGTGGTATCGGATATGTCCCGCTTCTGGATGCGGCAGGATCTGGTGATTCCCCATCTGGTGGACTACCTGCTCCGGGACTGCGGTGTGGCGGCGGGCGACCTGACGATTCTTGTTGCCAACGGCACTCACCCGGGCGGGGACGAAAAAGAGCTCCGCACGCTGGTGACGGACGGTGTGTATGACCGCGTCCGTGTGGTGAACCACGACTGTCTGTCAGAGGACGCGGTCCGCATCGGTACCACCTCCTTCGGTACGGAAGTGAAAATCAACGCCATCGCGGCCCGCGCGGACAAGGTGATTACCCTGGGCGCGTGCACCCACCACGTGATGGCAGGCTTCGGCGGCGGGCGAAAGAGCATCGTGCCCGGCATCGCGGCATTGTCTACCATCCGGCAGAACCATGCCTGGGCGCTTGACAAGCATGCTCTGAAGAGCAACGCGGATATCGGCAACGGCAAAACGGAGGGCAACCCCTTCCATTTGGATATGGCGGAGGCAGCGGGCATGGTGAAGAACCTCTTCACCGTGAACCTGGTCATGAATGCGGAAATGAAGCTCGCAAATATCTACGCCGGCCATTATCTGACAAGCTGGCGGCGGGGCTGCGAAAGGGTCAACGAGATTTACCGCGTGCCCGTCCGGGAAAAAGCGGATGTGATTGTGGCCTCCTGCGGCGGCTTCCCCAAGGATATGTCCCTGTACCAGGGCACAAAGACCATCGACAACGTGGAAACCGGCCTGAAGGAGGGCGGCACGCTTGTGCTGGTGATCGAGGCTCGGGAGGGCGGCGGTCCGGAGGAATACTTCGGCTGGATCAAGCCTCTGCAGGATGGCACCATGGAGGAAAAACTCCGTACCGGCTTCACTGTACCCGGCTATGTGTTCCTGCTCAACTGCGAGCAGGCAGCCCGGTACCGGGTGATGATGCTTTCAAGCGTTCCCGCCGAAACCGTGGCACCCATGGGGCTGGAAAGCTACCCGGACTGGGACAGCCTGCGGGCGAACCTGGATCTGGAAGGAAAGAGTATCTATGTCATTCCCAACGGCGCCACCGTGGTGCCCTTTGTGGAGGAGGAAAAATAAAATGAATTTTGTCGCAAACCGTTTCCGGAATTTTCAGTCCGGCCTGGCGCTGAACGCGGAGGCGCTGGCGAAGTATCACGATATTATTGACCTGAGCATCGGCGATACGGATATCATCACCGACCGGCGGATTATCGATGCCGCCTGCGCGGATGCCGCTGCCGGCTATACCCGCTACGGCGATCCCAAGGGGGACCCGGAGCTGATTGATGCCATCCGCCTCGCCTGGCGGGAGGATTTCGGCGAGGAGGTATCCCGGGAGCAGGTGCTGGTGACGCCCTCCTCCTGCATGGGCATGGCACTGGCGTTGGAGGCCATGCTGAACCCGGGGGACGAGGTCATCGTTTTCGGCCCCTACTTCTCCGTTTACAAGCAGCAGATTGAGCGTGTGGGCGGCGTCTGCGTGGAGGTGAGCACCCTCCCGCAAAACGGCTATGCCATTGAGGAAACATCCCTCCGCGCGGCGATTTCCCCCCGCACGAAGGCCATGATTGTGAACAACCCCTGCAACCCCACGGGCGCTGCCTATGACCGTGCCTCCCTTGAAACGCTGGCGCGTGTGGCGAAGGAGTGCGACCTGTGCGTAATCGCGGATGAAATCTACACCCGCTATGTATATGAAGGCGCGTTTATACCGCTGCGCACCCTGCCCGGCATGGGGGAGCGGGTCATTACGCTCAACAGCTTCTCCAAAAACTTCATGATGACCGGCTGGCGCGTGGGCTATGCCATCGGCCCCGCCGATGTGCTGAACGTGATGCAGCAGATCAACGGCGGCATGATTTACACCACGCCTGCCCCAAGCCAGCGCGCGGCCATCAAGGCGCTGTCCCTGCGGGACGAGATTCAGCGGACCTCCATCGCCGTGTACCGGGAGCGCACCTATTACGCCGCGGACCGGGCAGCGGCTGTTCCCTTCCTGTCCGTTGTGCGTCCGAAGGGCACCTTCTATCTGTTCCCCAATATCGAAAAGACCGGGCTGGATGACCGCACGTTCTGTGCCCGTCTGTTGGAGGAGGCCCATGTGCTTGTGTCCCCCGGCAGCGCTTTCGGCGCGGCGGGCAGGGGCCATTTCCGGATTTCCTGCACCGTACCCACGGAAAAACTGAAGGAAGCCTTTGACAGGATGGAAAAAATGGTATTCTGACGCCATTATATGCCATTGTATGCATATATTCACTAATATATGCAGAAAATCACGAAAAAAAACAAAAATTTTGAAAAAAAATACAAAAAAGGGGTTTACAAATCGGAAAATGTGTGTATAATAATGCACGTAACAGAAAACAATTATTTTTTACGGAGGATTTTATTATGAAGCTGACCAAAGTTATTTCCCTGGTACTGGCCCTGGCGCTGGTTCTGTCTATGGCTACCGTTGCCTTCGCCGACAAGCTGGACGATATCAAGACCGCCGGCAAGCTGGTTGTTGAAACCGAAGCCACTTATCCCCCTTACGAGTATTTGGACGATGAAGGCAAGCCTGCCGGCTGTGACATCTTCCTGGCCCAGCAGATTGCCGATGCCATCGGTGTAGAGCTGGAGATTATGGATACCGCTTTCGACTCCATCATCATGGATATCAAAGGCGGTCAGGGTGACCTGGGCATCGCCGCTTTCACCATCGATGAAGAACGCGCCGAGAAGATCGACTTCTCCGATTCCTACGAAGCTTCCATGCAGCTGCTGGTTGTGAAGGCCGGCAATGAGGATCTGTACGCCACCAAGGAAGGCCTGGCCGGTCTGAAGGTTGGCGCCCAGATGGGCACCATTCAGTCCAAGCTGGTTACCAAGGTGTTCGGCGAGGATGCCCTGTTTGAGCTGGAAGCCTACGGCCCTCTGTCCCTGGAAGTTGCCAACGGCAACATCGCCGGCTTCGTTGCTGACGCTGCTGTGGCTGAGTCCTATGTAGCTGCCTCCGATGGCAAGCTGGCTGTTTCCAACTTCGTGTTCACCGCTGAAGAAGCAAACTTCGGTAAGGCCGTTGTTGTGAAGAAGGGTGAAGCTGCTTTGATGGCTATCGTCAACGAAGTGATTGCCAAGGTGTTGGCCGACGGTTCCTACCAGGCTGCCTATGATGCCGCTGTGGCCGAGTCCGGTGCTACCGGCGACTGATTTTCCCGATTGAATCGTTTAGTCAACCGGAAGGCTCGTAAATTGAGCCTTCCGGCTTTGCAGTGTATTGAGAATCTTTATCCCTTTGAACTGATAAGGAGTAACCGTTAGCATGAGAAAA
>JAZUDA010000290.1:0-2060 GCA_045639455.1 Clostridia bacterium
GTAATAGGAATCCGTCTTGTCCATCGTGTTGCGGATGCTGGCGATGGTGCTCTTGGTGTAGACCTCCTTGATGCCTTCCTCCATCTTCATATAGGCCGCGCGATATTCGGTGTAAGAGGATGCGCTTCGGGCATCCTTGGCGATTTCCTTCAGGGACTGCCGGATGGCCTTGAAATCCGGACGGGAGTAGGGCAAATCCTTAAATTTATCCATAGCGGTAAATCCTCCTTCAATTGCTTTCCTGATTCATCGCAGACAGTGTACCATGAATCGCCGGGAGTTTCAAGAAGACGATACACCTTGGAGAATGGTAAAACGCGTGGTATAATGAAAACGGGCATGAAGGCAGGGGATGATTCACTATGATTTCGGAGGGGAAGAAAATGATTGCCGTTTCAGACACGCACAGAATTGGCGTCATGTCGGCGGAGAATGCGCCTGCGGCGTTTTGCGGGGACGGGGATATCGTCCTTTTTGAAACAAGGGATTGCTCCGACGGCGCGGTAGCCCGGGACGGAAGCCGGGACAGAACGCCGGGCAAATATATCGCAAACCCGGCCACGGGCCCACTGTATGTCCGCGGCGCCGTGCCCGGGGATACGCTGAAAGTGGAAATATTGAAAATCGAATGCGCGCCGTGGGGCTTCATGGGCACGGGATTCGGAAATAATTATATGAAAAATATCCCGGGAGAGCGCAAAATCCGCACCTTCGACATCGCGGACGGCACGGTGAAGCTGGGCGGGCACGCGTTCCCCGTTTCGCCGATGATTGGCGTCATTGGTGTCGCGCCAGCGGGCGCGGGCATCGATACCGAAACACCCGATGCACACGGCGGCAATATGGACTGTACGCTGATCCGGGAGGGTGCGGAGGTGTATTTCCCCGTCAATACGCCCGGCGCGCTGCTGGCGATGGGGGATCTGCATGCTGCCATGGGTGACGGCGAGGTTTGCTGGTACGGGCTGGAGGTCGCGGGCAAGGTCACGGCGCGCGTCAGCATTGTGCACGGGGTGAAAACGGAAACGCCCGCGGTCATCGACCGGAACCGGTTCGCGGTAATCGCCTCCGCACCGACGCTGGACGATTCCACACGCATCGCCATCGAACAGATGTATAAGGTTCTGACGGACTGCGGCTGGGACAGGACGGAGGCCGGGTACCTGATGAGCCTGAAGTGCGACCTGACGATTTGCCAGTGTGTGGACCCGAACATGACGGTCCGTGCCGAGATTCCCGCGGAACTCCTGCGCCCTCGCAAAGGAGAATGAAGCATTGCAGGCCTTCTTTGAAGAAATAAACGCTTTCTTCGGGAAGAAAACCGGGGCATGGGACGTTTTATCGGTGAAGAGAACACCGGGGGAGGAAAAAACGTTGAAACGGATTGCGATTCTGCTTGCGCTGCTGATATGCTTTACCGCGTCCGTCGCGCAGGCTGAAGGCCGGGGGCTGAGCGGGCCGCTACTCCAATATGTGAGCGCCAACAGGGACTATGATGGTTATTCTGCGAGCGCTGTGTACTACAATCAGAAATGTCCGACGTCCGCCGCCGTGATGCACAGCAAGGATCACAACATTCTGCTGGTATACGGAACGGACGCGGACGGGAATCATTCCGTATGGCGTTCCACAACGGCAATCTTGCAACCGGATGTAACGAATGAAACGCCTTCCGTGATCTGTACGGCTGATACCGTTTCGCTGAAAACGGATTCGTTTGGCCGCTATACATTTACCTGGGACGGGAACGAAAACGCGTTTATTCTGACCCGGGCCGAGTACGGCTCCTTTTCTCTCTCACTCCGGGATGGTGTATATTATTCTCAGAACGGACTGATCTGGCAGGCACAGCCGATACAGCTTCAAAACTTTAATGTCAGCCTGTTCCCGATAACGGAATATGACATGCTCCGGATGAACCGGGTCTACGCCGCGCTCGGCGATGCCCCGGGGCTTTGCCATGAGAATGTAATCGGTTCCCCGGGCAAGACGATCCCTGTCTATACCGCGCCGGATCAAAGCAGCTTCCGCGCCGCTGGCGGAAAGGCCGCCGTCAATAC
>JAZUDA010000291.1:0-3083 GCA_045639455.1 Clostridia bacterium
CTTCTGCTGAGGAGTCATCTTCTTCAACTCGGGCTGCTTGTAGGTGTACTGTTTGCGCTTGATTGCTTTTTTCTTGGCCATGGAAATCAATCTCCTTTATTTCTGGGAATTATATTCCCTCATTCGCTTTGTTTCAATCGTCCAGCTTCCGGCTCAATTCCGTCAACAGCTTGCGCAGCTCTTCCTTGGTTACGGTGGCCTGCGCCTTGATATCAGACAGCTCCAGCAGGGCATCCTGCTTGTCCGCGTCCAGGTCGGCCAGCATGGTTTCCGCCTTGGCCTTCGCACTCGCGGTAATCTGATCCGCCTTCGCGTGCGCCTCGGCAATGATATCGTCCGCCACGCGCTGGGCGTTTACCAGCACCTTTGCGATGGCGTCAGGGGAAGAATTGGTTTCGCGCTGAGCATAGACAGGCGCGGCAGCAGCGGTGGAACGGGCGGCAGCCAGATCACGCTGAAGGGCATCCATCTTGCTCTGCATTGCCAGCAGCTCATCACAGATCTCATCCAGGAAAACGTCTACCTCGGCTCTCTTATAGCCGTTCTTTTCAAAGCCGAAATCCTTTTGTTCAATCGCCTGAACCGTAATTGCCATAGAATTACCCCTTTCTATTCACCTGTCTCACTGATGGAAGCAGGTCATTTCCACCGGCAAGCGGCCTTTTCTGGTCGGCTCGCCGATTGTATCCACACGAATTCTGCCATAACCTCGGACGGAAACGATGTCCCCGGCCTTCATGACCCGGTCACCCTTTTCCGTTTCCATATGGTTGACCTTGACCCGTCTTTGACGAATCAAGTCCGCGGCGCCCGTCCTGGACAGGTTCATGGCAGCGGAAAGGATGGCATCCAGCCGGGCGGAAGCCACGGTATCCCGCACATGGGTTCCTTCCGGCTCTGCGATTTCCGGTGCCTGTTCCAGTTCTGTCAGGTGCAGCGGCACACGTCCTGCCTCCGACAGGCCGGACAGCACGGTCACAGCGGCCTCAGGCAGCATCACCATATCGCATCGGTTCCCCGAAACAATGAAATCGCCGTAGCGTTCCCGATCCATTCCGAGTGCCATGACACTGCCCAACAAATCCCGGTGGGTGCAAGCACCGTACCGTTCATCCCAGGTCGCGCAAATCCAGGTCAGTTCCGGCTCCCGGGCCTCCTCGTCATAAAAGCAGGCAAGCTGTCTCTCCGCGCCGTCATAACCGCCGAAGAAGGCTACCCGCACATCGTACCGGGCTGCCACACGCCGGGCAAGTTCCTGTTCGGGCGGCGTCAAAAAGCAGGATTGCGACACAAGCCCGCTCCGCTGGGTGCGGCAGGCTTTTTCCTCCAAACGCGCCTCAAGCGCCCCGTCATTCATCAGAAGAACAGCTGTGTCCACACGGAGGACACCAGCCGGCGAAGAATATCAAGCGCCAGCACGAATGCGATGGGCGAAAAGTCAATCCGGCTGTTGGGCAGGATTTTCCGGAGCAATTTCCGGAACGGAGACAGGAGCGGGTCAAAGAAACGCCCCAGGCCCTGATAAAAGCTGCTGTCCGGCATAACCCAGGAAGCCGCCGCGTAAACGCACAGCAACAACTCCAGCAGGCGGAACGCCGTCATCAGCAGATTATAAACGCCATATGTCATCTTTTCAGCCCTGACGGAAGAACTTACGCATGGGGTTGGGGGCATAGCCGCCTACGGCGGGCCGGACCTCCTCCTGCGCCTGCTCCTCCTGAACGGGTTGGGCAGGCTTTTCTTCCTCATCCTTGATGCCGTTATCCAGCTTGGTTGCCTCATCCGCGCCCACATACAAGCTATCCGGATAAATCAGGTATACACCCTGGGCGGAGGCCTTCAGCATATGGTATCCGAGGGTATAGGCAGCGCCGGAGAGCAGATCAACGCAGCGTTGACGCTCCAAATCGCTGGCAATCATTTCGATATCGACCAGTACGGACTCGCCGTTTTTCATGAAAGGAATCATATTGCAGCATTCCAGATGGCCGGTCAGCCGCGCCACGCGAAGGGCATGGTCATACCGTACGCCCTGCTGCGCGCCGCCTGCCTGCCAGGTGTTCTGCTGCTGCGGAACAGGTTGGGACTCCTGTGCCTGAGGCTGCTGGGGAGCGGTCTGCCGGGGAGTCGTATCCTGACGGGGACGGAACTGGAACACTCGCTGGAACTCCTGTCGGGGCTGATTGAAGACCTGCTGCGGCTGCTGAACCGTCTGCGGCTGAGCGGGCTGCTGCGCGTACTGTTCCTGATCCTTCGGAGCGGCAAAGTAGCTGTTGGCAGGTTCTTCATCGCCCTGCACAAAGCTGCTGAATTTTTCTTTTAGGGTATCCATCATATTCTGAAAGAAAGCCATTTCGTTCTTCCCCCATCGTGATTGCGTATCAGTTGTCCATACAAGTAGACATCATATTATAAGCGATTTTTTGTCTCTTTGCAAGAATAAAGTTTGTTAAAACGTCAGTACCGTGGTTCCTTCCCGCACATATTCCGGCATACCGGTCACAATATAGGCATAGCCGTTCTGCCTGCTGATGACCGTTACCGGCACAAACAGCTGCCCGGAGCCGGTCTCTGTTACGACGCCGGTCATCCCGCCCTGGGTATAAATGCACTTTTCCGGCACACACATGGCATCCACATACTGCCCGATGGTAGCGGAGCAGCTGCGCATATACAGCGTATCCGATACGCCGTTCTTGATTTCCAGCCGCACCAACAGTTCGCCGCCGGACCGTGTATAGGACAGCACCGTGCCCTCAACCCGGGTAGTGGAATACTGCTCCAGCATCAGCTGATAAGTTTCGCCCACCGTTGGATTCCAGTTGGTATTGCGGAGCAGCAGCAGCACATACCAGCTTCCGTCCCGAACCAGGCGGTACAGGCTTGTCTTTCCCCGCTCGGCGGTGCTGACTTCCGGCGCGTTGCCGTTAATCATGCTGCGAACCTGGGCCGGGGAAAAATCCTCAAACGTATTGGCGTTCAGCCCGGTTTCATAGCCATCGGCATAGAAACTGACGATTGCGTCATATGGGTTGGTATAGGTTTTTACCCAGCCATCGATTTTCATCTGCTGGGCGCTTTCA
>JAZUDA010000292.1:0-5371 GCA_045639455.1 Clostridia bacterium
TGCCAAGGATGACGGGATAGAAATCAACTGGGAGGATTTCCAATGAATTTGTATGAAATCGACAGCAGGATCGCGTCGCTTCTGGACGGAACGGTTGACGAGGAAACCGGGGAAATCCTGACGGACTATGACGCGCTGGACGCTCTCCTGATGGAGCGTGACGAAAAGCGCGAGGCGGTCGCCTGTCACATCATCAATCTCCGCTCCGAGGCGGATGCAATCAAGGCGCTGGAGAAGGTCCTCGCAGAACGCCGCAAGGCGCTGGAGAGCCGCGCAGAACGCGCCACAACCTATCTGCGGGAAACAAGCCACGGCGAAGAGCTACGCTCCCCCCGCGTGACTGTGACGTTCCGAAAGGCGCCACTTTCGGCAGTTTTCGACAGCGAAAGCCGATTCATTGAGTGGGCGGCGGTGAACCGGGAAGAGTTCCTGCGGTACAAAGCGCCGGAAATAGATCGGGTTGCCGTTAAAAAGGCGATCCAGAGCGGCGAGATCATCCCCGGCGCGACGGTAGAATCGAAAATTAGCATGGTGGTGAAATAAGATGATGAACATTTATCAGAGCATCACGGCGGCCATGTCTGAGGGGTATCACATCTCCAAAGACAGCAGAAACCAGCAGCAGGGTTTCCAGTATCGCGGAATCGACGCAGTAATGAACGTGTTCCAGCCGATTCTCAGCAAATACAAAATTTTCCTTGTGCCTGAGGTTCTGGAGCAGACCCGTGAGGAGCGGACAACCGCAAAGGGCGGTCAGCTCATCTATAGCATCCTGAAAGTCAGATTTACCTTCTACGCCGAGGACGGAAGCAACATTTCCGCCACGGTCATCGGCGAGGGAATGGACAGCGCCGATAAAAGCTCCAACAAGGCCATGAGCGTGGCCATGAAGTATGTGATGTTTCAGATTTTCTGCATCCCGACGGAGGAGATGGTTGACCCGGACGCGGAAACGCCGGAATCCAGCAGGCCAAAAGATAAGAAACCTATCTGCGAGAGATGCGGAAGTCTCATCACGGGCATCACCCGGAAAGATGGAACCATCGAATGCACTGCTGAGGAAGCGGCGGATCGCACGAAGAAACGCTATGGAAAATGCCTGTGCCTGAACTGCGCTAAGGAAGCCGCCAATGCGGCTGGATAAGGCTGAATATCGAGACGGGGTCCTGCACCTTACCACGCGGGACCCTGAAGCCATAAGGTTTGCGTATCAGTTTACCGAGGGCGAGTACTCGCTGAGCAAAGCCAAAAAGAAACGCAGCCTGGACGCGAATGCTTATGCGTGGGTTCTCATAGACAAGCTCTCGGCAGCGCTCAGGATGGACAAGGACGATGTATACCGGAGCGCGATAAAAGAGATAGGCGGCGTATCAGAAATCGTGTGCGTGAAGTCTCAGGCCGTCGAGAAACTGCGTAGAGGCTGGGAAACACGGGGAACGGGATGGCAGACAGAGATCATGCCGAGCAAAATCGAGGGCTGCACAAACGTGATCCTGTACTACGGTTCGAGCTGCTACGATACACGGCAGATGTCGCAGCTCATCGACCATCTGATTCAGGACGCGCAGGCAGTCGGAATTGAAACGCTCCCCCCTGAAAGGCTTAGGGCGATGGGGATATGAACGGTTATTGCTATATCTGCGGAATATACGGGCCATTGGAAAATCACCATGTTTTTCACGGGCTTTACCGGAAAAAGGCGGACAGGATGGGACTGACCGTTCACCTCTGTCACAGGTGCCACAATGAGCCTCCCTGCGGGGTGCATCACTCGCGGGAGACGGACAGAAGATTAAAAGCCGAATTCCAGCGGAAAGTCATGGACAACGAGGGCTGGGATACGGAGCGGTTTATCCGTGAATTCGGGCAGAACTATTTGTGAGGAAATTAAATGGCATGGTTTGAGGCACACGAGGAGCTTCCTCGCCACCCGAAAACACTGAAACTGGCGAGGGCCCTCAAAAAGAACAAATACGAAACAGTTGGCCTGCTGTGGTGCCTCTTCTCATGGGGCCTCACAGCGGCCCAGAAGGACGGTTCCCTTCCCGGCATGACAGCGGACGACATCGCTATGGCGCTGGACTGGCCCGGTAAAAAGGCCGCGGAACTGGTGGAATCGCTGCTGTTTTCCGGGTATCTGGAGCAGGACGGAGATACCTATTATATTCATGATTGGTACGACTACTCTGGGAAGCTGATGGACAAGCGAGAGGCGGACAAACAGCGGAAATCCGCGGAAAGGGCATCGAGAAGGAACGCAAAAAACGAAGGACAATCCGCGCCTTGTCCGCAGGACATCCAACGGACATCCAACGGAAATCCACTCGTAACAGTACCGTACCTAACCGTACCTAACCATACCATGGAAGAAGATAATAACTCTGTCTGTAGTCGTAGGTCGTCTAATACCAAGGACAGCGCGACGAAATCCGAGCCTGTCCGCAGGACGGACGCCGACACCGCCACCGACATAGAGGCTGTTTTGGCGGAAATCCGGGAGGCGTGGAACGGGCTGGGGCTTGGCACTATTACACCCATAGACCCCATGTCAGCGCGTGGGGCGGCTGTGCAGCTCCGATTGGAGCGATTCGGCAAAGATGGGGTATTGGCGGCGATTGCACACGTCAGGGAATCCGGGTTCCTGCGGGGCGACAATGACCGGGGCTGGCGGGCATCGTTTGACTGGCTGATGGAGGAGACGCACTGCCAGCGGGCGATTGAGGGCGGATACGCGGACTTCAAGGCGATGGCGAAACCGGATGCCATGGAGCAGCGGAGAGAACTGACGGTCGAGGCTTTTGAAAGCAACAAAGCTGTTTTGCAAAGATGGGAGGCAAGATTAAATGCTCAATCACATTTCACTGATGGGGCGGCTGACCCGTGACCCGGAACTGCGGCGGACGAAGAACGGCATTGCCGTTGCCAGTTTTACTCTGGCGGTTGACCGGGACTACAAGGCCGAAAACGGCGAGAGGGGCGTAGATTTCGTGGACTGCGTAGTGTGGCGCAGCGGCGCGGAGTTCGCACAGAAGTATTTCACAAAGGGCCAGATGGCGGTCGTTTCCGGGCGGCTCCAGAGCCGGGACTGGACGGACAAGGAAGGCGGAAAGCGCAGGAACTGGGAAGTGCTGGTGGACAACCTGTACTTTGCCGGGGTGAAAAAGGACGCGCCCTCCGACAGCCGGGAGACACCCTCGCAGGCCGGCTCCATGGAGGAGCTGAAGGGAAAATTCGGCAGCGTCTTTACCGATGCTGACGAGGGCGACGGCGAACTGCCGTTCTGAGGCGTGACGCATGGCGAATAAATATCACGCCCAGCCCACGACGCGGGTGATCGACGGCGAGACCGTGCGCTTCGACAGCCGCCGGGAGGCGCAGAGGTGGGACGACCTCTGCTGGATGCAGCGAGCCGGGAAAATCTCCGACCTGCGTTGGCAGGTGAGGTACGAACTGGTTCCGGCGCTGGTGAAGCCGGACGGGAAAAAGACACGCCCGGTGGAGTATGTGGCGGATTTTGTGTACTGGCAGGATGGGAAGGCCGTCGTGGAGGACGCGAAGGGCGTCTGGACGCGGGAGTACCGGATCAAGAAAAAACTCATGCTGTGGCGGCATGGCATCGAGATACAGGAAGTGTGACGCATGGAAAAGGAAATTGATCTCTGCGCCCCGTGCGCGGCGCGGGAAACGCTGAAGCTGAAAGAAGCCGGGAAAACGCTGGTGCGCGTCGGCGGCGGCGTGAACAACAAAATCTCCTGCCACATCTGCGGCAGGAGACGGTACGGAGCGACATACGAAATGAGGAAGGATGTCTAAAACTTTGGAGCGATGGAAGCCAAATAAATTTTCCGGCTTCGTGCTATACCGGATTTACTACGGTGATACCATTGTTTACGTCGGTAGGACGATGCAGCCGCTCCATGACAGGATTCGGGGCCATGTATTCGGGAATCCTATGCACCGGAAAATTGATATTGATCAGGTATCAAAAATCGAGTATGCGGACTTCTGCACACAGGCTGACATGTATCTATATGAGGTGTATTTTATCAACAAATACCATCCAAAATTAAACAAGGACGATAAAGCACACGACGATTTAACGATTGAACTTCCTCCGGTTGATTGGCGGTTATTTTATACGCCGCTGTTTGAAAAATGGAGGAATAAAATCATGGATGAAAATAAATAGGCAGGAGGGAACCAATGGCCGAGTGGAACAACGAGTATTGCGGAGAATACATCCGCCTGGGCGCTGTAAAGGAAATTCTTCGGGACGAACTGGAAGCCGCTTTGAGCGCCATGTTGGAGCGGTATGATGCCGTGGAAATTACCGCTCATGATGCGATGAAAACGCTTTCGGATGTTTTCTGCTATTATTCCGGCGTAATGCGCCGGATGAAGGAATCGGGAGGAGGCGCAAAATGAGCGAGACCGTGAAGGATTGCACAACCTGCAAATACCGATTCGCAACCAACGGCCCGTGCGAGGGCTGCGCAGACCTGAACTGAGAGCCGCGCCCGGCTGCGGCGGCGATGAGCTACACGGAACGAATTCTGGAGGCACGGCGGCTGTGTGAGACAGAGGAAACGCTTGCGATGCTGGCTGAGGAGGCCGCGGAACTGGCACAGGCGGCCCTGAAGCTCCGGCAGGCGCTTGGACATGGGATTCCAACGGGAAACGCGCTGAACGGCTGCAGAGGGGCTCTGCGCGAGGAATGGGCGGACGTAAATGTCTGCATGGATGTGCTGGGAATGGATGTGGACGGCCTGAAAACAGTTGAAGTATTCAAAAAGATAAAGTCCATCAAGATGCTGGAAAGGCTTAGAAAGAGGGACGGCGGATGAGATATACGGATTGGCTTATTCCGCGACTGAAGAATCTGGAGCAGGTGCGGTACAGCATCCCCACCATGGAGAATAGGATCGCCGTGCTGCGGTCCCAGTTCGGGGCGCTGCGGAGCGCCACCACGGACGGAACGCCGGTGCAGGGCGGCGGAAACGGGCGGGAAGACGCGCTGATCGGAAACATCGCCGAGCGGCAGCAACTTGAGAAAAACCTCCAGTTCGCACGGGCGGAGGTTGACGAGCTGGACGCGGCCATGGCGCAGCTATCGTCGGACGAGCGGACAGTGCTGGAGAAGTTCTACGTCCGGCGGCAGAGGTACTCCGCGGACGCACTGGCGGACGAGCTCCACTGCGATCGGGCGACGGTGTACCGCATTCGTGATCGGGGGCTGGTGGCGCTGGCGCGGTGCCTGTACGGGAGGGTGGAGCTATAAAAAGCGCGCCGGGGAGAAATCCCCGGCGCTTTGTTTCAGATCAAATCTTTTGGCTCCACGCCCAGCGCGGCGGCGAGGGCGAGAGCGTTTTTC
>JAZUDA010000293.1:0-2491 GCA_045639455.1 Clostridia bacterium
CAGATGCCCGCCGGCGGAAAAGCCCATAACAGAAATGTTGGTTGGATCAATGCCGTATTCTTCAGCATGCTCCCGCACATATTTCACGCACCAAAGCCCTTCGCAAAGCTGCTGCGGAAAGAATGCCGGAGCACAGCTGTAGCGCAGAATGAAAACACAAACTCCTGCAGACGCGAAGTTCAGCGCGACAGGCTCGGCTTCACCGTCATAAGTAAAGTGGTATCCCCCACCCGGGAAAATAATCAGGCCGGGACGGTGAGAATTCAGTGGAATATCCAAATTGTTCTGCGGAATATAGGCAAAAAGCTTGGGCGTGTACTCCGCTTTTCCGGGTGTAATGACGGGAACATCAAGTTGATAGCATATCAATGTGTTTTTCCCTTCTTTCAAAAGCAGGAGGAGACTCCGGTCTCCTCCATGTTGTTTATTATCTTAATCTTTATGAAGCGCCCGGAATACCTTTTCCGCGGTTGCGGGCAGGGAGTGTATATCTACGCCTACCGCATTGCGGATTGCCGCCGTAATGGCAGGCGGCGGTGCGTTGATTACTACCTCGCCGATGCTCTTGGCGCCGAAGGGGCCGCTGGGCTCGTAGCTTTCTTCAAATGCCACGTGGAATTCCGGCACATCCAGACGGGACGGAATCTTGTACTGCATCATACTGTCGGTTGACAGCTTTCCATTCTCGGAGAAAGCAATCTGCTCGTACAGCGCCATGCCCACGCCCTGCGCCATACCGCCTTCAGTCTGCACACGGGCAAGTGCCTTGTTGATGACCGTACCGCAGTCCACTACGTTGACCAGATCGCATAGCTTCACCTTGCCTGTGCGTACATCCACCTCAACCTCGGCAAAGGAAGCCACGAAGGGAGGCGGTGACTGCTCGCTGGTCCAACTGGCGGTCGCGGCCAGTACGTCATGGGTTCCGGTCACGTTATCTCGCCCGAGCTCATACAGGGTAACCTTCTTGCCGTCCGCGTAGAACGCAGCGCCGTCAAATTCCACATGATCCGCGGTTGTTCCGAAGCGAAGCGCTGCTTCCGCCTTCATCTTTTCAATCAACTCTTTGGCAGCGTTGACGGTGGCGTTGCCTGTCATGTAGGTGGTGCAGGATGCGTAGGAGCCCTTATCGTAAGGGCTGACGGAAGTATCAACACCGGAAACCTGAATCATCCCCGGGTCGCATTGCAGGATTTCCGCAGCCATCTGCGCGAGTATCGTATCACAGCCGGTCCCCATATCGGACGCGCCGATGGATAAACCGTAGGTACCACCGTCCTCCAAACGGAGAACCACGCTGCCCCGGTCAATATGGCTGATGCCGGAGCCCTGCATCGTGACTGCCATACCGACACCGCGGAATGTTGTGGCGCCAGTCTTGCGGGAGAACGGCACCGTGTTGAATTTCTCCGCCCAGCTGATCATCTTTTTGCCTTTTTCGATACAGCGGTCAAGAGAACAGCTTGTGAGCACCTCGTCGTAGTACGCGGACATAGGCTTACCTACTTCCGGCAGATTCTTCAGCCGAACTTCTGCCGGATCAAGACCCAATTGTTGGGCCATCTTGTTGACAGTGCTTTCGATTGCAAAGCAGCCCTGCGTAGCGCCGAAGCCGCGATACGCGCCGCGGGGTGTCGTATTGGTATAGACCACCTTTTTCGTGAACCGCCAGTCTGCGGCTTTTCCGTAAAGAGGCACGGTCTTTGCGAAGCTTAAGCCGATTACATTCACGGCGTGCTCACCGTAAGCACCTGCATTCTCCAGGCTGTCCAACCAAATTGCCTTTACGGTACCGTCCAGTTCCGCACCAAACCTTACACGCAGACGGAAGGCATGGCGGGTGTTGGTACAGGCGCAGCATTCTTTACGGGTATATTCACAGTAAGCAGGGCGCCCGGTGAGATACGTGACAACGGAGGGATACATTTCGCTGCAAATGCTTTGTTTTGTTCCGAATCCCCCTCCGATACGAGGCTTGATCACACGCACCTTTGAAATCGGAATCCCCAGTGCGTCAGAAACAAGCCTGCGGGCATGGAATGTAATCTGTGTACTGCTGACAAGCGTCAGGCGTCCGACATAGTCGATATAGCTGAATGTACGCACGGTCTCCATCATCATTTGCTGATTCTGACCGGTGTACCATGTTTCATCCATCTTGACGGGGCAGGCCGCATAGACGGCATCAAAATCGCCGTGTTCGGTTGTTCCGGAGGATAGAATATTATGCTGCAGGTCGCCGCCTACATCACACTGATAAATCACATCCCCCTCAGGGTGAACAACGGTTGCTGCTGTTTCCGCCGTTTCAAAGTCCAATACCGGCTCCTGCACATCGTATTTAACTTTGATGAGACGAAGCGCCTTTTCAGCCGCGGCACCGGTTTCAGCGGCGACTATCGCCACAGGATCGCCCACATAACGGACAATGTTATCCAGAATCAGACGGTCCAGCGGGTTATTGCCCGGGAAATTGGCACCTGCATACGTG
>JAZUDA010000294.1:0-12181 GCA_045639455.1 Clostridia bacterium
CTGCATCAGCTGCGCGGGCGTGGCCTCCAGCACCCCATGGAGAGAGCCGAAGCGCTCCAGCAGACGATGGGCCAGCGGGTTCACATCTTGCATGGGGATAGCGTAAAACAGCAGCAGCTCCAGCACCTCATGAGGTGCGAAGCCGGACAGTCCGGTCTCCAGAAAGCGCCTGCGCACCCGCTGCCGGTGTCCCTTGTGCTCACTCATTGTTTCTTCTCCGTTTCGCTCTTCCGCACTGCCTTGTAGCCAAGGCCCCGCACGGTCACAATATCGATGTCCGAATTGTTGCGGATCCGGTCCCGTACCCGGTTGATATGAACGTCCACCGTGCGCTCGTCTGTATCGGAATCCTTGTCCCACAGCTCGTCCATCAGGCTTCTGCGGGTGAATATCTTGTTGGGGTTGGACAGCAGTTTGAACAGCAGCAGAAATTCCTTTTGCGGCAACTCCTTTGTGTCGCCCTGCTGGGTCAGCGTCATGGCGTCATAGTTCAGCTCCGTTTCGCCGATGACGATTTTCCTTTCCGAGGCGATCTTGCTTCGCCGCAGCAGCGCCGCGATACGCAGCAGCATTTCCTCCTCGTCCACGGGCTTCACCATATAGTCGTCCGTGCCGACCCGGAAGCCCTCCAGCTTGTCCTGCTTGGTCTCCTTGGCCGTCACCATCAGGATGGGCAGGCCGCAGCCGCTTTCCCGGAGGGTCCGCGTAAATTCCAGCCCGTCCATGCGGGGCATCATCAGATCCAGCAGAATCAGATCGACATGCTGATGATCCATCTTTTCCAGCGCGTCCTCGCCGTCCATGGCCTCAATCACCTGATAGCCCGCCCCGGTCAGAACCGCCTGCATCAGCCGCCGCGTATGCGGATCATCCTCCACCACCAGAATATGAAACATCTCCGCGTCCTCCTTCTTTTTTCCGGTCAGCTTCTATTATACCCTATCCGCCGCCCCGATGCAAACCCTTGACAAAAAGTATGGAAAAAGCTATACTGTCAGCGGCGTTGAACGGGAAGAGTAGCCGTTTTTCCCCTGACAGAGAGTGCGGTCTGTGGGCTGAAAGCCGCGCAGGAGGGAAAGCGATGCGAAGTGCGCCCGTGAGCCGCACGGCGGAACCATTCCAGTATGCCGTGCCGCATGGGCAGCGTTACCGCCCGCAATGAGAGGGGGAGCAATCCCCAAGGAAAGAGTGGAACCGCGGCGCAGCCGTCTCTTCGGACAGAAGGGATGGCGCGCCGTTTTTCAAAATCAGAAAAGGAGTGCAACCGTATGCAGATTTTCAATTCACAGACCCGCCGCAAAGAAGAGTTTGTCCCCCTGAAGGAGGGAGAGGTCTCCATCTACGCCTGCGGCCCGACCGTATATAACTACTTTCACATCGGCAACGCCCGTCCCTTCATCACCTTCGACGTGCTGCGCCGCTACCTGGAGCACAAGGGCTACAAGGTCAACTTTGTGCAGAACTTCACCGACATCGATGACAAAATGATTCGCCGCGCCAATGAAGAGGGCATCACGGTAAAGGAGCTGGGCGACCGTTTCATCGCCGAGTACTACAAGGACGCGCAGGCGCTGGGCATCCGCCCCGCCACCGTTCACCCCCGCGCCACGGAGCATATGCGGCAGATTATCGACCTGGTGCAGAAGCTGGTCGACAAGGGCATCGCCTATGAAGTAAACGGTAATGTGTACTACCATGTAGCCGCCTTCCCCCGCTACGGCTGCCTGTGCGGCCAGAACCTGGAGGATCTGGAGGCCGGTGCCCGCATCGATGTGGACAACGAAAAGAGGGATCCCATGGACTTCGCCCTGTGGAAGGCGCAGAAGCCCGGCGAGCCCGCCTGGGACAGCCCCTGGGGCAAAGGCCGCCCCGGCTGGCATATTGAGTGCAGCGCCATGTCTATGACTTACCTGGGTGAGACCATCGATATCCACTGCGGCGGCAAGGACCTGCTGTTCCCACACCACGAGAATGAAATCGCCCAGAGCGAGGGCGCCACGGGCAAGACCTTTGTACGCTACTGGATGCACAACGGCTTCATCAACATCCGCAACGAAGTGACCGGCGAGGACGAAAAGATGTCCAAGTCCGCGGGCAACTTCTTCACCGTGCGGGATATTGCCAAAGAGTTTGACCTGGAGGCGGTGCGCATGTTCATGCTCAGTGCCCACTACCGCAGCCCCATCAACTTCTCCCGTGAAATGATTGCCCAGGCATCCAGCAGCCTCTCCCGTCTGTACGCTGCCCGGAACCAGCTCTCCTTCCTGCTGGACAACACTGCGGAAAAGGAGCCCACCGACGCCGAGAAGGAATTCCTGGCCCGTCTGAATGCCTCCGCCGCCAAGTTTGACGCCGCCATGGATGACGATATGAATACCGCCGATGCCCTGGGCGCGTTGTTTGAAATCGTATACGATGTGAACGTTTCCCTCAACGGCCAGACGGCCCGAGGCGTTGTGGAAAAGGCCAAGGCCATGCTGATGGAGCTGACCGGCGTGCTGGGCCTGCTGATGAAGCAGGAGGACACGCTGCCCGCCGAGATTCAGGCCATGCTGGACGAACGCGCCCAGGCCCGCAAGGACAAGAACTGGAAGCGCAGCGATGAACTGCGGGACGCCATTAAGGCCGCCGGCTACGTGCTGGAGGATACCCGCGAGGGCCAGAAGGTACACAAGGCGTAAAGCAAAAAGGAATCAAAAAAGGAGGGATGCCGCTGTGAATCGTCACGGGACATCTCTCCGTATTTTTTCTGTTGCGGCTCTGATTTGCCTCATTGCCTCCCTGGCCGTGCTGGGAGTCCTTGCCCTGCTGCCGTTTCTGCGAACCGCGCCGGTCTATCATTCCGCAGCATCTGCGGGCGAATTCCGTGCGGTTGAGGAAACGGATACCGTAAAAGCGCTCAACACCATGACGCGGGAGGAGTTCGAGGCCGCCCGCGGCATCGGCCCTTCGCTGTCCGAGGCGGCGGTCGCGCTCCGTGAGGAGATGGGCGGCTTCCGCTTCGCCGAGGACCTGCAGGCGGTCAACGGCATCGGGGACAGCAAATATCAGGCGGTAATGGAGCTTATTTCCGGGACTCCATAAAGGAAGTCCACTTGCGGATGCTGCCGGCGCACACAACGCAGGCCAGCCCCGCGATTCCCACCCACATCAGTACCGTAGAATGCCAGCCGATTTCCTCGGAAATGGCGGCAAAGCCGTAGGCAGACAGGGCGCTGCCCACATACACGCTGGCGTTGAGCAGGCCGGACACGGTGGAAACCATGCCCTCCCGGCGGAACAGTGTGGGCGGGAAGGAAGTCAGGATCAGGTTGGAGCAGTTCATCAGCCCCACTACCACCGCCATCAGCAGGACGGTAAGCGCCACGACCTTGCCGAACACCAGATACAGTGCCAGACAGGCCACGGTGGACGCGGCGAAAATCAGCCGCCCCGCCACCATCTCGTTGCCCAGCTTCTGGTAGATGGCCTTGCCCACATACACGCCGATAACGGAGAACACGGGAATGATGGACGTGGTCAGGATGGAAGAGGACGTGCCCAGATTATATACCTCTTTCACATAGACCGGCATCCAGGTGGTGATGCCGTCCCGCAGGATGCCCTGCAGGGCCATGGCGGCCATCAGCGGCCACAGGATGACCATCAGCTTGGCCAGGCTCGGCTTTTCGCCGCCTTGCACCTCCGCCTTCTTTTCCGTTTCAAAATGCTGCCCGCGCATGACAACGGTCCAGACCGCCGCTACCAGCACCACGAAGCCCGCGGGCAATTGGAAGGCGAGACGCCAGCCGGAGATGGCAATCCACAGCGGCACGGTCAGGTAGATAAAGATGGAGGCCGCGTTGGCGGCAGCCGTGACGAGGGTTACGGTCTTACCGTATTTCTCCTGGGGGAGCATATCGCTCATGATGCGCACCAGCGGCGGCCACATCATGGACTGGGCAAAGCCGTTCACCGTCCATACCGCCGTCATGACGGAAATATCGGACAGGAAGCTCATGGTCAGGTTGCAGGCAGCCGTCAGGATCAGCCCGAAGGTGATCAGATGATGGGGCTGCACCTTGTCGCCAAGCCGTCCGCAGACAATCTGCCCCAGACCGTAACTGATGAACGCGCCCGTTACGGCAACGCCCGCCTGCACCTTGGTCACACCCAGGTTGATGATTATTTCCGCCATCGCGGCGGCATAGTTATTGCGGCTCAGATAGCTGGTAAAATACACCAGCGAAAAGATGACCGCCAGGAAAGCATTCTTTTTCTTTTCCATGCTTGGATTCCTCCGTCGGTTACCGGATTGGGGAAAACAGGCACATTATACCACAACCGCTCAAAAAAGCAACGATTCACGGAGGCCAATATGGTTTTTGAAGAACCCATCGCCGCCCTCGCCACACCGCCCGGACAGGGCGGGATTGCCATCATCCGCGTCAGCGGTGAAGGCGCGGAGGACATCCTGAAAAAGGTATTCCGCCCCGCGGGAAAAAAGTATCCCCTGCCTTCCCACCTGATGGTGTACGGGCATATTTTCCGCGGCAATGAAACGCTGGACGAATGCATGGCGGTGGTCATGCGCTCCCCCCGCAGCTATACCCGGGAGGATGTGTGCGAGATTCACATTCACGGCGGCAGCATTATCGCCGGGGACGCGCTGGACGCGGTCCTCGCCGCCGGTGCGCGTCTTGCCCAGCCCGGTGAGTTTACCCGCCGCGCCTTCTGCAACGGGCGGGTCGATCTGTCCCGGGCCGAGGCAGTGATGGGCATGATTACCGCCTCCTCCCACAGGGCCGCACGGGCTGCAGCCCGGCAACTGGAGGGCGGTGTCAGCGCCTTCATCGGAAAGGCCCGGCAGGACCTGACCGCCATGCTGGCAGGGCTGGAGGCCGCCGTGGATTACCCGGAAGAGGTTGATGAAGAAGAGGCCACACGTGATTTGCGCGCGGGCATTGACGCACTGGCCGCGGCGCTGGACGGCGCCGTGAACGAACGGGGTGCCCGCGTTACCCGGACAGGGTTGGAGGTAGTGCTGTGCGGCTGCCCCAATGTAGGAAAAAGCAGCCTGATGAACGCGCTGCTGGGCGAGGACAAGGCCATCGTTACCTCCGTACCCGGCACTACGCGGGATATCCTCACCGGCAGCATGGAGCTGGACGGCTTTGCCGTGAACCTGAAGGACACGGCAGGCCTGCATGAATCGGCAGACGAGGTGGAAAGCATCGGCATCGCCCGCGCCCGGAAGGCCGTTTTCTCTGCAGACCTGGTGCTGCTGCTGATTGACGGCTCCCGTCCCGTTACGGATGAGGACCGGGAGCTGATCGACCAAACCGCTGCCTGTCCCCGGATGGCGGTGCTGACCAAGTCGGACCTGCCCGCTCTTGTCACAAGAGAGGAACTGGCTGCCCTTTGCGGGGACAGCGCCGTTCTGTCCGTTTCCTCCGGCACGGGCGCCGGGTTGGACGCGCTGAAAAACGAATTGGCAGGCCGCGCGGCCGCAGCCGGCGAAAGCGTACTGACGCTGTCCCGGCATCTGGACGCTGCACGGCGCGCTGCCGCCTCCCTGCGCGCCGCGGGGGGCGCCATTGACGCCGGAATGCCCCTTGATATGGCCGCCATTGACCTGCATACCGCCATGGACGCGCTTTGTGAAATTACCGGTGAAAATTCTACGGAATCCCTGCTGGATGATGTATTCAGCCGGTTTTGTGTTGGAAAATAAGGGTTTTTATTCCTATTAGAATGGTATTATCCCGTTTCGTATTATCCGTTTCGGTTTTATCATGTCTAATCTGGTGCTTGACAGGTTGTCTTCATGTTGTTATACTGGACAATGAGGGAGGATGTGGCTCGTATGAAGATTGACTCTTCCGTGAAGAGGGAGACCCTTCGTGTCGCAGGCGGTATCTGTGTTCTGTCCGGGCTGATGCTGTTCGTTTTCATCGTTCTGGGCAAGCTGGACATGACCGTCATTTTCGGCACGCTGCTGGGTACCTTCAACGCGATTCTGAACTTTTTCCTGCTGGCGATTTCCGTCCAAAAGGCGGCGGACTCCATGCAGGGTGTCGTCCTTCCCCCGGAAGAAGATGAAGAAAACGGGAATGAAAAGCCTGAAAAGCAGGAGGCGCCGGAGGTCACACAGGCCAAGACCAAGCTGCGCTTCAGCTATACCGGCCGGATGCTGCTGACCGGCGGCCTGGCGGTGCTGGGCGTGCTCTGTCCTGTCTTTCATTCCCTGGCGGCGGTGCTGCCGGTGCTTTTTATCCGCCCGGTAATTTCCCTGCTGCGAATCCTGGATGCAAAAAAAGGAGCCTGAGGCTGAAATGAACCGTAAAACCCGCGACCGACTGGTCGATATCCTGTTGCTGTGTATGATAATCCTGCCCTTTGTGGCGGGTATTTTGCTGAAAATCCTGACGACCCCTGCCTCCGAGGGCATTGCCATCGGCGGTTCCCGGATTTACTTCACCATTCCCATGCCCATCATGGACTTCCCCATCACCGAATCCCAGGTAAACAGCCTGATCGTGATGATTTCCCTGCTGGGGCTGTGCCTGTACTTGACCCGGGGCATGACGGTCATTCCCGGCTCCAAGCGGCAGCTGCTTGCCGAGTGGTGTGTGGAAAAGGTGGACGGCCTGATTCGCGGCAACATGGGCGAAAAGTACATGGCCTTCAGCCCCTTCGTGGCGGCCATCATGGCGCTGAGCGGCTTCTCCAGCCTGATGAGCCTGGTAGGCCTGCGTCCCCCCACATCCGATATCAACATCGTGGCAGGCTGGGCGATTCTGGTATTTGTGCTGATTACCCATTACAAGCTCAAGGGCGGCCTGCTGCCCTACCTGAAGGGCTTCTTTGAGCCGATTCCCGTCTTCATGCCCTTCAACGTCATCGGCGAATTCGCCACCCCCGTTTCCATGTCCTTCCGTCACTACGGCAACGTTCTTTCCGGTGTTGTCATTTCCACCCTGGTGGCCGCGGCGCTGCAGGGCGTATCCGCCAAGCTGTTCGGCTGGCTGCCCGGTGTGCTGGGTGACATTCCCTGGCTGCAGATCGGTATTCCCGCCGTTCTCAGCGTGTACTTCGATGTGTTCAGCGGTCTGATGCAGGCGTTCATCTTCGCCATGCTGACCATGCTCTACATCGCCACCGGCGCCCCGGAGGACGCCTGATTCCCGCCCGGCTTTTCCGCGTTTCCTTGTTTGGACGCGTCAAGCATATGAATTCCGATTCCCATATTATTTAAGGAGGATTCCCATCATGCTCGAACTCGCTATTGGTATCATTCTCGCCGGCTGCGGCATCGGTGCCGGTCTGGCCCTGATCGCAGGTATCGGCCCCGGTATCGGTGAAGGCAACGCCGTCGCCAAGGCTTGTGAAGCCATCGGCCGTCAGCCCGAAAGCAAGAGTGCCGTTACTTCCACCCTGATCATGGGCTGCGCCATCGCGGAAACCACCGGTCTGTACGGCCTGGTTATCGGCATTCTGCTGATTTTCGTCGCGCCCGGCAGCTTTGTGAACATCCTGCTGAACGCCATCAAGTAAGTATTGAACAGGAAGGCAGACAATGAGTACGCAGACTTTGGAAATTATTTCCGTTAACCTGTGGCAGATTCTCCTTTCTCTTGCCAACCTGCTGATTCTGTTCGCGATTCTCAAAAAGTTCCTCTACAAGCCCGTGAAGCAGATGTTTGCCCAGCGGGAGGCACAGGTCCGCAAGCTGTATGACGATGCCGAGGAAAGCCGCAAGGCCGCCGATGGCATGAAGCAGGAATACGAGACCCGCCTTGCCTCCGCCCGCGATGAGGCGGACACGCTGGTTCGCAACGCCGTGCAGAGCGCCCAGACCCGTTCCGATGCCATTGTGGCCGAGGCTGGGGAGCAGGTGTCCCGCATGAAGCAGAAGGCCGAAGAGGAGATTCGTCAGGAACGCCGCCAGATGCTGACCGACGTGCGCGGCCAGATCAGCGACATCGCGGTTGATATCGCCCAGAAGGTGGTCGGCCGTGAGATCTCCAAAGAGGATCATGAAAGCTTTGTGGACGACTTCATCAAGAACGTTGGTGATCAGTCTTGACAGAACTGGCAAAGGAATACGGAGACGGATTGTACGCCCTGGCCCGGGAGGAAGGCCTGATGGCCGAGCTTCTGGAGCAGATGACCGGGGTAGAGCAGCTTTTCCGGGAAGAGCCTGATTTTCTCCGCCTGCTGGGCAATATGTCCCTGCCGAAGGCGGAGCGGGTGAACATCCTGGACAACGCTTTCCGCGGTCAGGTACATCCCTATCTGCTGAATTTTCTGAAAATTCTGTGCGAGCGGGGTTCGCTGAACGAGTTCAGCGCCTGCCGCGCCGCCTATTATGCCGTGTACCGCAAGGAATTCAGCATTGCGGAGGCCACCGTGACCACGGCAGCGCCGCTGAACGAAACCCAGCGCGCGCAGTTGCTGGAGAAGCTGACCGGCATGACCGGAAAGCAAATCGTGCTGCATGAAAAGCTGGACGAGAGCCTGATGGGCGGCGTCCTGCTGGAGATGGAAGGCCGCACCTATGACAATACGGTCCGGAACCGCCTCAAAAATGTACACGAGGCCATGGTGCAAGAGATGTAAGCGAAAGCTGGTGATACGATGCAATTGAAACCCGAAGAAATCTCCAAGCTGATTAAAAATCAGATTAAGAATTACGAAAACCGCATTTCCCAAAGCGATACCGGTACCATCATCATGATTGGCGACGGTATTGCCCACGTGTCCGGGCTGGATCAATGCATGGCAAACGAACTGGTTCGCTTCCCCAACGGCGCCTACGGTATGGCGCTGAACCTGGAAGAGAACTCCGTAGCCGTGGTTCTGCTGGGTGACGCGGAGGGCGTAAAGGAAGGCGATACCGTAGAGCGCACCGGCAATGTTGTCAGCGTACCCGTCGGCGAAAAGCTGATCGGCCGCGTTGTCAACTCCCTGGGTGAGCCTGTGGACGGCAAGGGCCCCATCGAGGCCGCCGGACGCCGCCCCATTGAGCGCAACGCCCCCGGCATTATCGAACGCAAGAGCGTATCCGTTCCTCTGCAGACCGGTATCAAGGCCATCGACTCCATGATTCCCATCGGCCGCGGTCAGCGCGAGCTGATTATCGGCGACCGTCAGACCGGTAAGACCGTCATCGCTCTGGATACCATCATCAACCAGAAGGGCAAGGATGTCATCTGCATCTATGTGGCCATCGGGCAGAAATGCTCCACCGTGGCCCAGCTGGTGGACACGCTTACCGATGCCGGTGCCATGGACTATACCATCGTGGTATCCTCCACCGCCAGCGAGCTGGCCCCGTTGCAGTACATTGCCCCCTACTCCGGCTGTGCCATGGCCGAATATTTCATGGATCAGGGCAAGGATGTGCTGATTGTTTACGATGACTTAAGCAAGCACGCGGTGGCGTACCGCGCCTTGTCCCTGCTGATTCGCCGTCCTCCGGGACGCGAAGCCTACCCCGGCGACGTCTTCTATCTGCACAGCCGTCTGCTGGAGCGTTCCGCCCGTGTAGACGCTGCCCACGGCGGCGGCAGCATTACCGCCCTGCCCATCATTGAGACCCAGGCCGGTGACGTTTCCGCCTATATTCCCACCAACGTGATTTCCATTACCGACGGTCAGATTTTCCTGGAGTCCGAGCTGTTCCACTCCGGCATCATGCCCGCCATCAACCCCGGTATCTCCGTGAGCCGTGTAGGCGGCAGCGCCCAGATCAAGGCCATGAAGAAGGTTGCCGGCAGCCTGAAGCTGCTCTACAGCCAGTACCGCGAGCTACAGAGCTTCAGCCACTTCCGTTCCGACCTGGACGCGGACACCAAGTCCCGTCTGGCGCAGGGCGAGCGCATTGTGGAAGTGCTGAAGCAGAACCGGAATCACCCGGTGGCCGTGGAAGACCAGGTTTGCATTTTCTACGCCGTTACCCACAATTATCTGGTGAACGTGCAGGTCAAGGATGTGCCCGAGTACGAAACGGGCCTGTATGAGCGCATGGCCGCCCAGCACAGCGACATTCTGGATACCATCCGCACCACCGGAAAGCTGGAAAAGGATACCGAGGACGCGCTGAAGAGCGCCCTGGAAGCCTACACGAAAGATTTCCTGATGGGCAAATAAGAGAGGAGGAGCATCATGGCAGGATCCATGAAGGATATCAAGCTGCGCATCAAAAGCGTGGAAAGCACGCGGCAGATTACCAAGGCCATGCAGCTTGTCGCTACCTCCAAACTGAGACGTGCCAAGGAACGGATGGAAACAAGCCGCCCCTTTGCCGAAATATCCGGCAAAGCGCTGGCGGAGGCGGTTCGCCGCTGCGGGCCGCAGAGCCCCTACGCCGGTGAAAGCCGTGCGCCCGGCCGCTGCTATGTGGTGATTGCCGGTGACCGCGGTCTGGCCGGTGGATATAACTCCAATCTTTTCAAGGCGCTGGCCGCCCATGCCGAGGGAAGCGAGTACTGTGTGCTGCCCATCGGCAGGAAAGCGGTGGAGCGTTTCCTGCATCAGAATATTCCCTGCGTCCGCACCGATATGACCCGCGTGGAGGGAATCAGCGTGCCCTGCTGCCACAAGATGGTGAAGGATCTGCTGGCCCGCTATCTGAACGGGGATTTCGGCGAGGTATGGCTTGTATACACCGCCTTCCGGAACATGATGAGCCAGGAAGTACAGCTTGAGCGTCTCCTGCCCGTCGTGCCCGCCGAAGACGCGGAAGACACCGCGCCCGTGGATACCATCTATGAGCTGGGGCCGGAGGAAACGCTGGAAAAGATTATGCCGGATGTACTGACCGGCCGGATTTACTCCGCCCTGTGCGATTCCTTCGCCAGCGAGGTATCCGCCCGTCGCACTGCCATGGACTCCGCCACCAAGAACGCGGACGAAATGATCGGCAGCCTGACGTTGAAGTACAACCGTGCCCGTCAGGGCGCCATTACCCAGGAGATTACGGAGATTGTAGCCGGTGCCGAGCAGTAAGGCCCGGGAAAGGAGAACAACACACGTGAGCAATCTCAATACAGGCAAAGTGGTTCAGGTTATCGGCCCTGTACTCGACATCCGTTTCGAGGACGGCCATCTGCCCGAGCTGCTCAACGCCATTGAAATTCAGAACGGTGACAAAAAAATCGTTGCTGAAGTTGCCCAGCATGTAGGTGACAACGTGGTTCGCTGCATCAGTATGAACGCCACCGACGGTATGGTGCGCGGTCTGGACGCGGTGGACACCGGCAGCCCGATTACGGTTCCGGTAGGCAGAGAGTGCCTGGGACGCATCTTTAACCTGCTGGGCCAGAACGTGGACGAAATGCCCGACGTGCAGACGGCGGAGCGTTGGCCCATTCACCGCCCCGCGCCCTCTTATGAGGAGCAGGAAACCAGCACCGAGATTTTGGAAACCGGTATCAAGGTCGTAGACCTGATTGCCCCCTACGCCAAGGGTGGTAAGATCGGTCTGTTCGGAGGCGCCGGCGTTGGCAAGACGGTTCTGATTATGGAGCTGATCAACAACGTGGCCAAGCAGCACGGTGGCCTGAGCGTTTTCGCCGGTGTAGGCGAGCGCACCCGTGAGGGCAACGACCTGTACAACGAAATGAAGGAGAGCGGCGTTCTGTCCAAGACCGCGCTGGTCTACGGCCAGATGAACGAGCCCCCGGGAGCGCGTATGCGCGTCGGCCTGTCCGGCCTGACCATGGCGGAATACTTCCGCGACAAGGAGAACCAGGACGTTCTGCTGTTCATCGATAACATTTTCCGTTTCACCCAGGCGGGCAGCGAGGTATCCGCTCTGCTGGGACGTATGCCCAGCGCCGTAGGTTACCAGCCCACCCTGGCCACCGAAATGGGCGCTCTGCAGGAGCGCATCACCTCCACCAAGAAGGGCTCCATCACCTCCGTTCAGGCCGTATATGTGCCTGCGGATGACCTGACGGACCCCGCGCCCGCCACCACCTTCGCGCATCTGGACGCCACGACCGTTCTGGACCGCAGCATCGCCAGCCTGGGCATTTATCCCGCCGTTGACCCGCTCAACTCCTCCAGCCGTATCCTGAGCCCCGAAGTGGTGGGTCAGGAGCATTACGCGGGTGCCCGTGCCTTGCAGAGCATTCTGCAGCGCTACAAAGAGCTGCAGGATACCATCGCCATCATGGGTATGGATGAGCTGAGC
>JAZUDA010000295.1:0-18622 GCA_045639455.1 Clostridia bacterium
CGTTTTTATGCTTTATCAGAATTCCACGTTGTCCTCTTCATTCAGGGGCGACGATACACTCGGCGCGGCTGGGGAGAGTACGCCGGCAATCATACGGGCTTCGCCACCGTCCCGCAACAGCTTGCCATCCGGGGAGAAGACCATGTGCCGGGTTTCGTAGTTCATGTAGCCGGTAGGGTTCGTGTCAGCACAGGCTTGCGCCGTGACCTTCCATACCGGGTTCGCGTTATCCGTCACATCAAACCAGACATACATTTCAAACATATTCCCCAGCACATCATCAACGGTCACGCTGTCGAACAGGCCAGCATATGTTTCGGCGGCCAGGCGGCGAATGTCCTGCTCCGAAAGCGCGTTATTGGCGGGAATGCCATACGTATGAAGCGTTACGGCGTAAAGCGTGTCCGTCTTGGCTCCTTCATTGTAGGCGTTCGCGAGCAATCTGGCGAATTCCGCATGCCCGGTATACCATTCCTTGACAATCGGCTTGGCTTGGGCGGAAAAGGCTGCCTTTTCCGCCGCGGAGGCAGCGAGGAAACGGTGGTAATTGCCGTGGATATCCTCTTCGCTTCCGGGCCAGACAAGGGAGTCGTTCAGCTTTTGATACTCGTATTCGGCGACAGTCTGCGCGTCTGGTACGCGTTTCACATTGTTTTCCGTCTCTTCATACAGAACTACGTGGGTATAGGAATCGGTATCGGTGCGGTATGCCTCTGGGGCGAGAACGGAAACGGCCTTCAGCGTTTCTTTTGTGCTGTCACGCAGCTTGTCTCCCTGAACCGTCATCGTTACCTGCCACAGCGGATAACCATCAATTGGCGCGATATCGATGCGCGCCGCGGCGCGCTCAGACCTGTTCATGGACAGGATTTCGCTCATATCCAGTTCAAACAACGCCCGGATCTCTTCCTCGGAGGAGGCATAGACAGGCGGGACGTACCCGGCGCTTACCCGGGCGGCTGTTTCGGCTTCCCATTCGTCAAAAGCGGCCTTGATTTCGTCCTCGGTGCTGTCAGGCGATTCCTTTTGCCACAGCACCCTGAAAATGATATAGTCGGAGGGTGCCGGGAAGACTTCGGGCTGCTCCACATCGGGGTACTCCGATTGAAGAACCTCCAACTCCGCCTTGGTGAAAACGGAATAGATGATTTCATCCGCTGCCTGTTCGCGGGTGGCATCATCCAGTTCGGTGTCCCATACCGCGGCAAGCTTTTGCGCGTCCGCTTCCAGTCCCCAGCTTTGCACATGGGCGATCAGGTCAGCCTTGGTTTCCAGCCCCCAGTTATCAAAGACGGATGCAAGATGCATTTCTGCGACAGGCTCCATTTTCCTTTTAATCAGTTCGCCCGTGGTAATGGCAAGCGCCGCAGCGGCCGCCAGCACCAGGACGCAGGTCAGCGCCAGCGCGGGGATTCCCTTTTTCCGTACTGTCCGCTGTCCTTTCGCGGCCTGAGTCATTTCCGGGGTCATCACAACATCACGGAGCAGCGTGTCCGCGGTGCTTTTGAATTTATTCATTAAAGTATACCTCCTGCAGTTCGGGCTTTAATTGGGTCAGCGCCTTCTTCAGCCGTTTATTGACGGCGGATTCCGACAGATGAAGCGCCTCCGCGATTTCCGAAATTTTCATTTCCTGGTAGTACCTCAGCAGGATGACCTCCCGCAAAGGGCAGGACAGCGCCATCACAGCCTGCAGTACCTCTTTGTTTCGTTCCTGTTCCTCCCGCTGCTCCTCGTCAAAGGCCACGGGCAACTCCAGGTTATCCAATACCGTCCGACGATCCACGTGCCGCATCCAGACTGTTTTCCAGTAGTCGCGGCAGGTGTTTGTGACAAGGCGCATAATCCAAGCTTTCTCATTGCCTGTATCCCGAAGACTGTCCATCCCGTGGCTGATTTTGATCAGGCTGTCCTGCGCGGCGTCTTCCGCCAGATGACGGTCATGCAGATAGAGCAGGCAAAGCCTGAGGATGGCATTGCCGTACTCCTGCACGATTCGGTTCATTTTTGCCTCATGCTCCTCAGCCATGAAGCTTTTTTCCTGCACCGTTCACTCACCTCCTTCACTTATACAGACGAGTGCCGCGTAATAAATGTGTACCGTAAATTGAAAAAAGAAACGTTCCTCGAAGGGCAACGTTTCATCAGGAATCCTGGCAGGGACAGAAATCGCTCTTATTGTTTATGGATGGTCAAAGGACAGCTCTTCCTCAGGAAGAGCGGCAATCAGGCACAGAAGTCCGGCGATTTCATCCGCCAGTGCGGGCTCATTCAGGTATTTCCTGAAAAAGTTGAGGGTGGGCCATTGCGCGACCATGACAATCCACGCGTACAAGCGAATGGCTTCTTCCTCGGCAGGGCTCATGCGGTAAATGCCCTTCACAGGCGCCATTTGCGTCCGGTAGTAGCGAAGAGCGAAATCAAGCCTTTGCCGCTCGCCTACGGGGAGCAGATTGGCCTCATCGTAGTCGAATCCCGCCAGGTTCGCCAGCTGGTTGACGATTACTTCGGTTCCGGCCAAATTGAAATCGATAAATCCGCGGAAATGCTGTTGTGAATCAATCAGAACGTTTGAGTAGTTCTCGTCTCCCTGAAACACACACCGCGGCAGGCTACGGTAGATTGCCCGCAGTCTTTCACGCACGGCTTGATGGCGCTGCCGCAGTTTCGCTGCCACATCTTCACGCTGCAGCCGGTTGAGGCAATCGATTAATGCGTTGAAATTTTGCTCCTTTTCATCAATACCCTGTTCCTTGTCGAACGGGCTGAGGTCAAACAGGCTGTACATTCCCGCGGTGTCCAGCAAATCAACGTTCCTGTACGTCTCTGCAAAGCGCGCCACACTTTCGGTAACCTCGCGGTCCAGCCTTGCTTCATCGCTGATATCGGCATCCTTCGCCAGCGGCAGGTCAAGATACTCGGACAGGTAGTACTGCAAGCCATTCCGGGAATGAAGATACGATCCGTCCGGATGGGAGATAAACAGCGGGCATTGAATATCAAGCGCGCGGTAGCGGCCCACCAGCCTGTTCAGCCCCTGCAGCCGGGCCTCGGTCATGTCCGGCGCATTGCAGAAGCGCAGTACATATTTTAAATCAACGATATAGTTCAGCCGGATATCCTGCTCACCGTGTGTGGAATCAATGAGACGAACGTGCCTGATGTTTTCAATTCCGTATTCCTGTAGGATGGAAAGCAGATCATTTTCCGCGGGTGCCTTCACGTTCTCCGGGAAACAGTCACCGACTGCTATTTCAAATGAGGTATTCATGACGCCTCCAAACAGATTCATCGAATCAAAGCCACGCAGCAGATTTCCGACACGGGGCGCAGGCCTGCCGAACGGTAGAAGGCGAGGGCGTCCGGCGTATCATCCGTCAGTAGCTGAACCTGCCGCACCGATTGATACCGGTTCATCATGGCGGCAAGCAGCGCGGATCCGATTCCACGACGCTGAAAAGAAGGGGAAACCAGCAAATCCTGAATCAATACTACCGTTTGCCCATCGCCCACGGCACGAATCAGCCCGGCAAGCGCATCTCCCTCATAGGCAGCCAGCACACACAGTGAAGAGCGGAAGCCTTCCCGCAGCGCATCGGGATTTGACGTATAGGCAGCCCAGCATACGGAATCGTACAGACGGAGGATTTCCTCCTCACGGTATTCACTGTATTCCCGAATCTCCATTGATTTCCTCCATCATAGCCTGCAGCGGCAGGCCTGCGTTTGGCACAAAGGAGGCGGTGACCATGCACAGCCCGTAGCCGTCATTCCAGATTCCCACGACAATGCCCACGCCGTTTTCATATTCCAGCAGATACAGGCAGGACTCCGATATCGCGGGGCAGATTGTCCGATAGGACAAAACGTCGCTGATTGCCGCGGCAGCGGTATTCCCTTCGTAGGAATAAAAGAGGCTTGCCATGGTGGCTGCACTGTTTAGCTGTTGGGAAAGCGCTTCACGACCGGCCTCGGTCTGCGGAGCGGGAAACTCGGGAAAGACTTCTTTCAGTGAATCCCGCAGTGCGGATAGTTCGTAGCGGGCAATGGGAGCAGTGCCGCTGACGGCGTCATAACGTTCCAGGAGCTCCTCAACCCCATCGATAGTGAACAGCATCTTGGCCTGAGAGAGTGCGTACGCGTCACCCGTCAACTGCTGCAGGTGTGCGGCGGCATTATCTATCATACGGGTCGAACCATCCGCCTCCGTGCTGAGCATCACGGAAACGGGACCGTCCGCGCCTCCGATAATGCCAACCGTACCGCTGCCGGAAAAAATCCCGGACAACGCCATTACCAGGGCGAAAAGAATCGGGAAAAACGAAAGCATAACCGCTCACCTCTGTGGGAAATGTCAAAACAGGGAGAAACGGATGGAGGACAGAATCTCCTCCGTCAGCGTCAAATCCTCCTGTGTCAGTTCACGGGCTACCGAATAGGTATCATCGGTATAGGCGTAAATATACAGGCAGTAGAAAGTGCCGTTCAGAACCGTTTCCGCGTAGAAGAGGGGCCCCAACTCATCTGAATAGGAAATGACAACCAGAGGGATTCCTTCATAGGTGTAGACGGTATCCACATAAACAGGGGTGTACTCGGCAACATTGTCCAGAACGGACTCAATGTAATCCTGCTGGAGCGTCGCGTCCGCGCCCATCATAGTGGTATCTGACCAATCGTCAGAGAAAATCCGATAGGCCTCGATATTGAGCCCGGTCACATCCGGAGAATAGAAAAAGCCGAGGGACTGATAGCCCTCCCCATCATCCGAAGGGTCGGACTCAATCTCCCAATCGGAAGGGAGCGTGAGGGAAAAGTGATCGATGGAAACATCACGGCCTTCCGCGGTGGCGGAGGCGCAAAGCATCAGCATGGCCAGTATTATCGCAAGCATTCTTTTCATGACTTATCCCTCATTCTTCTTCATACTTCGGCATCCGTTCAACCCGGTCATCGGTGAAAATATCGGTTTCATCCGTGGAGTGAGTGGAAAACTCGGAAACAACGGCACCGTCTTCTCCGCCCTGGAACCAGTGCCGCGTGCCGGGCATGATGGTATACTGCTGTCCGGGCAGAAGCTCCACCTCATGGAAGACGGTCAGGGCCGTGTCCGGCAGGCGGCCGTGAATGGCCTCCGCCGTGCCCTCGCCCTCCACATACAGGAATACCTTGCCGTACCTGCAGCGGAAGGTTTCCTCCTTGCCCGGCATACCGTTGGTTGCCACATGCCGGTGCTCCGGACAGGTCTGGTAGGGAAACAACACCATTTCCTTGGCGCAGACACGCGCGGTATTCACATACGTGATTAGCTCCAGCCCAAGCTCGTCAATCTTTCCCAGCCCGAAATCGGCTACTTCAATCCGGCTGATTTCGTCCTCCGTCAGCACGATGGAGGCCTTCTTGAACCACTCCAATGCCTTCCTGGCGCATAAAGCGGCCTGTGCTTTTTTCATACTGTCCACTCTCCTACACATTGGTGATTACAATTTCATTCCCAGCTTTTCATCATATATTATAAAGGGAAATGACCGAAAAAGCAAGAAAAAAGGCCACTGCGCGAATTTGGCTTTTTGGGCAAGTTTTTTTCATTACTACTGGACAAACACGGAAAGATATGTTACAATAGCGTTCGCTGGTGCGCCGATATAGCTCAGTTGGTAGAGCGGCTGATTCGTAATCATCAGGTCAAGGGTTCGAGTCCCTTTATCGGCTCCACATTTCGAGGTGTAGCGCAGCTTGGTAGCGCGTTTGGTTCGGGACCAAAAGGCCGCGGGTTCGAATCCCGCCACTTCGACCATAAAAATGTCCGGATATGTCAAAGCATATCCGGTTTTTTCATGCTTGAAAATTGTGACAAAGCCGGACAATATCGGCTTAACCGGTATTGACGCATTTTCGGATACGCCCGGATGACAACGGATAACAGTGGATTAATGTCTGATAATGACCGGGCTTGTGACAGAATAGGTCGGAAGCAGAGGGAAGGGGAAACGGTCAATACTTTACTTTTCTTCCCTTTTTTGCTGCCGGTACTGGGTGGGTGTCATACCTTCCAAGGTCTTAAACTTTCTCAGAAAGCTTGGAACATCTGTATAACCTACTGCCTTCACGCAGTCACCGACTGTTTGATTGGTACAGCAGAGCAGACGCTTGAATTCCTCCAGGCGGAGCATGGCAACATACTTGGCGAAGCTAAGCCCCGTCATTTCCTGAAAAATATTCGCGGCGTGGGAAGCAGTAATCCCGAAATCTGATGTTAATCGATCAAGGCAGAAGTCAAAACGGGAAAAATTTTCCCGAACATATGCCAAAATCCGATTCCGCAGCAATTGCTCATTTTCGTCATCCCGCTTACTGGTGGCCAGACACAATGCATCAATCGAGGTCTGAATGGAGGTGACGAATTCAGCCTTTGACTGGAACATGAGCAGAGGCTGCAATTCTGTGTCGGTGAGGGGCTTCCCGTTGCGGGCGGATTGATCCTGCAGGACAGTTACAATCCGGGATGCGTTGTAGCGGAACATGAGAAAAGAAGACGAAATCCCCGAGATTTGTTCAATCAAATCAAGGGCTGCCCGCTTTGCTACCGATGAGTCGGAGCTGCGCAGCGCCTGCTGAAGAAGCGAAAGCCCGGTCTGAAGACCAAAGGTACCGCTCTCCAGATCAGTACGCACGATATGTTCCTCAAAGGAGGAAACACCAGAGGAAGCAGAGATTGTCAGCTTCGCCGCTACAGATGCTTCAATATAGGAATCAGACAGACGCAGAATATCGTCGTAGCAACGGCCTATGCCAATCTGAACATCCACAATACCCTTCAGTGCAAGCTCGTCCCGGATGGCATACGCGAGTTCCATGGCTCGCTTTTCTGCATCCTCGGCCTCTGTGTTGACCACCCAGCACAGACTGTTTTCCTGCCAAATTTCACAAGGAATGGCATCTGTGTCCGAAAATGACTTTGTCGTTTTTATAAGGAGAAAATCCATATTCTGACGGTAGAGGGACATGAGATACAGAACGCAGAATCGGGAATATTGCCAAGCAAGCCCCACCTCCTCGGAACGTTTTAAGGCTTGCTCCCGGGTGGGGAATGTGCCAAAGAGAAGCTTGGACAGGAACTGGTTCGTCAGGTTCTGGCCCAAATCGGTTATGCGGTTTTCCAAAAACTCCCGTTCTATTTCGCCTTGCTGATAGGTCTTTAAAATGGCGTCCAGTTCATTTTCCCGCGGTTTTGCCGAGTTCCCCTCTGTAATGCTGAGATACAGCTTTTTAATCGGCTGATAGAGAATGGCGGAGAGGGTCACTGCGATAATCAGCAGGAACACCAGCAGTCCGACCGTAAGTAGCGTGCGGGTGCTTGCGGAATAGGTGACGGATTCGTAGAATACCTTTTCCGGCTCGGCCAAGGTAAAAACCAGGCGCCATCCGCTGTCTGTGTAGCGAATGGTCACATAGGATTCTCCATTCACGGTCATCTTTTTGATGCCGTTGCCGGTTGTTTTCAGAATGTCCTGATAAGACAACGGCAGTTGTCCCTGAGTCAGGAAACACTCAACTTTCTGCGAACTGTACAGGAAGAAGTTGCCGTTTACGATGCCCAGATATTCGTTAAAAAAGTCTGATATACTGCCGGCATCCATCCAGAAGGCGAAAATGATATCTTGCTTCGCCATCGGGCGCAGGGAAACCGGAATATACAGTACCAGCGCATTGCCGACGGCGTTGTCCCGTGGGATGATGTTTTTCAAATGGTTGCTGGTGGCGGCATGAATGTTGGAGCATAACTTGCTCAGCGTCAAATCGTAGAGGGGCTTGGATGCTTCATACTCCGCAAAAGACATTCGCCCGCCGGATGTAAAAATATCGGTGTTTCCCCGGATGGAACAGATGCACTCTACACCGCTGACACGCGTCTCAATTTTTTCCAGCAACAGGGACAAACGGTCTTCATACGCGCACACATTGTTTTTATCCACATCCGGGTAAAAGCAATCCTGGATGGATACCGTATCCTCGACGGCAACAACGCAGCGGGAAAGCATATTGGTCACGGCGTCCGCGGCTTTGGTAAACTGTTCCCATTTCATTTGGTCTGCATGAAGAATTTCGCTGTTCACAACGCTGGCGTTCAGCGCGAAGGAAAAGATTGCGACCGGTGCCATAAACAGGATAAACGCAATCAGAAACCAAAGTCGGATACTGATTCTTTTCTTCATTCGTGTCACTCCACACAGTATAACAGTATAGTAGATATTTTCGACCATGATTATACCATGAAATCTGAAAAAATTACGAGATATTCCAAAAAGCAAACGCGATTTTCAAAAAAGCACATCCGTTTCACCATGCTACACGAAAAGAACGCATGCACGGAAGAAAAACGCAAATTGATATCACCCGGTCGATTTGCTACAATGTCAACGAAATGGAAGAAGGCACGAGACCCTGGACGAACATGTTGATTCATGTAATACATAAGGAGGTCCAAATGAAACAAGGGATATCTGTTTCCAGCGGAAATAAATTAGGCTTCGGATACAGACTGCGACGCGACCTGAAAATGCACTGGACAGTCTATCTGCTGTTTGTTCCGGTCCTGGCGTGGTACATCCTTTTTAAGTATGTCCCGCTGAAGAATCTGTCTATCGCGTTTTACGATTATAACATTTTTAAGGGGCTGGCGGGCAGCAAGTATGTGGCGCTGAAGCATTTCAAAGCTTTTTTTGAGTCCTACTATTTCGGACGTTTGATTCGCAACACGTTTCTGCTGAGCATCCTGGATATCGCTTTTTCCTTCCCTGCCCCCATTCTGCTGGCGCTGATGATTAATGAGGTGGAAAATAACGGTGTGCGGAAAGTGATGCAGACAGTCAGCTATATGCCTCACTTTATTTCCATTATGGTTGTTTGCGGCATGCTGCGGGACTTCTGCTCCACCCGAGGGCTTTTTAACATTGTCTTGGGGCTTTTCGGACAAGAGTCCTACAACCTGCTCTCCAACCCGGCACTCTACCGTACCATTCACATCGGCAGTGGTGTATGGCAGACGGTTGGCTGGAACAGTATCATTTACCTGGCAACGATTTCCACCATAGACCCTCAACAGTACGAGGCGGCCTATCTAGACGGCGCCAATGTGCTGCAGCGAATAATTCATATTACGGTTCCAGCACTGATTCCTATTATTTCCGTTCAGTTCATCATGCGCATCGGCCACGTAATGAGTGTTGGGTATGAAAAGGTCATCCTGCTTTCCAACTCGCTGACCCTGGAAACAGCAGATGTCATCTCTAGCTACCTGTACAGAACGGGCATCCTGAACGGAAAGTATTCCATGGCGACCGCCGTAGGCATGTTTAATTCCGTCATCAATGTCCTTATTCTGGTTATTGTCAACAAGATTTTTGACCGCACGTCGGGCAATGGACTTTGGTAAGGAAGGAGGAAAACACGCATGTCAATTGTAAACAGTAAAACGAGAGGGGAAAAGGTCTTGGGCGCGGTGAATATCGCGTTGCTGTGTGTGATGATGGTCCTTTTCTTCTATCCTATCTGGTACTGCCTTGTGGCATCCTTCTCCCGTCCGGATCTGCTGACAGGATCACGCGGTATTCTGCTATGGCCTTTGGGGTACAGCACGGCAGGCTATACCGCTGTCTTCAATAACAAGAATATTACTACCGGTTATCTCAATACTCTGTTGTATGTAGTGATGGGCGCGGGCTTTGGCATGGTACTGACCTGTCTCGGTGCCTACTTCATGTCCAAACGGAGTTTGATGTTGAAAAAGCCCCTCACGCTCCTGCTGGTGCTGACCATGTACATTGATGCCGGAATGATTCCACGGTTCATGCTGATTAAGAATTTGGGACTATATGACACGCGTTGGGCAGTCATCCTGCCGGATTTGATTAATACCTATAACTTGATTGTCATGCGGACGGCATTTTCCTCCGTTCCGGCTGAACTGGAGGAAAGTGCCCAACTTGACGGCGCTGGAGATCTGACCATTTTATGGAATATTCTTCTTCCTGTAAGCAAGGCAACGCTGGCTGTTATCGGTCTGTTCTACGTGGTGGCATGGTGGAATGCTTGGTTCAATGCGTGCCTGTATGTCCGTGACCGCTCCAAGATGCCTCTGCAGCTTTTCCTGCGGGAGATTCTGATTGCCAGCACGACGGACGGCAATGACGGAAACTCTCAGGACGGCATGTACTACCTGGAGGCAGTAATCAAATACTGCTCCATTATCGTTTCTACGGTCCCGATTCTGTGCGCTTATCCCTTTGTTCAGAAGTATTTTGTGAAGGGCGTCATGATTGGTTCCGTGAAGGGCTAAGGTTTGCCGGGCGCGACGAGCGCCCTGTAAATAATATTTATAGGAGGAATCTTACAATGAAAAAGATTCTCGCAATTGCACTGTGCCTGGTTATGGTGCTGTGCGCGGTATCCGCTCTGGCGGAAATCCCCGGCTATTGGAATCCCCCGTCCGTGAATGAAGGGCAGTATCCCTTCAGCACCGAACCCATTAAGCTGACCTACTGGACCACGATTAACGCCGGTGCTGCCAACTTCATCTCCAGCTACGACGAGAATCCGGCTTATGCTAAGCTGCAGGAAGATACCGGTATCGATCTGGAATTCCAGCATGCCGTTGTGGGTATGGAGCGCGATAACTTCAATACCATGATGGCCTCCGGTGAACTGCCTGACATGATTCTGATGCCTAAGGCCAACTATTATGATGGCGGCCTGAAGAAGATGTACGATGACGGTGCCATCATCGACCTGCGCCCCTATCTGGAAGAGTATGCTCCCCAGTATCTGGAGTGCGTTATGCACACCGAAGCCAGCCAGAAGCAGATTATTGAAGGCGACAACGGTGAGATTCTCGGCTTCTACCGTATGAGTTTTGCTCCCGCTTCTCCCTACTACCGTTTCAATGCTCGAGCTGACTGGCTCGAGGAGTTCAACATGAGCGAGCCCGTGACCATCGCTGAATATGAGGCCTACATGGAAGCGGTTAAGACTCAAAAGGGTGTTGATCCCCTGTACCTCAGTTTCACCGGCTCTGATTCTGCCAATCTGCTGATGGGCGCTTTCGATATCATTGAGGACTATTTCCTGAAGGATGGCCAGGTTGCGTACTATGCTAATACCGAGGAATACCGTGATTTCCTGCGCTTGATGAATGAATGGTACAACAAGGGCTACATCAGCAAGGACTTCCTGTCTCTGACCGGAACTGAAGTTGCTGCCATGTTTGACAACGGCACCATCGGTATGTATCCTGAATCTGTCGACTCAGTATATGCGCGTGTTAAGAATCTGGATATCAAGGCTACCAATCTCCCCTTCATGCGCAAGGAAGCGGATTCCGTTCTGCATTCTGGCCCCCGTGCCAATCCTGTGGACACCGGCAATGCCTGCGTGACGGTAATTACTGCTACCTGTGAGAATCCTGAAGCGGCCTGTGCTTATCTGAACTATGCGTTTACCTATGAAGGCGGCCTGATTGCTAACTGGGGCATTGAGGGTGAAACTTGGGTGTGGGGCGATGATGGCCTGCCGAAGTTCACCGAGCTGTACACAAACAATCCCGATGGCATGACCACTTCCAACTGCGCGTATGCTCTGCGTTGCCACCTGGGCAGCAAGATTACCTATCATGACAATATCTGCGGTCTGACCGATGAAGGACAGGTTGCCAATCGTTCCAAGTGGAACAGTGATCCTAACGTGGACGATGCTCTGCGTCTGCCCCCGCTGAATCTGACAACCGATGAACTGAGCGAGCGTACTGAAAAGGAAGGCGTATTCACTGTATATGCCAACGAAATGATGATTAAGTTCATCACCGGCGCTGCTTCTCTGGACAACGATTGGGATAAGTATGTGGAGACCGTGAACGGCATGGGTCTGCTGGATTCTATCGCAATCACCCAGGCTGCCTATGATCGCTATTGATTTTCAGGAGCCGTCTATAGTATAATTCATTTAAAGGGGAGTCGGGGAAACCCGGCTTCCCGTCTGTTGTATTAATCAAGTAAAGACCGGGAGGCAAAGAAAAATGCCTGAAAAGAAGATCAAAATCGGACAGATTGGCGCCATGCACGACCATGCGGGGGATTTGATTCGTACATTTGCGAAAATGCGTGACACCTTTGAAGTGGTGGGAATCGCCGTACCGGAAGGGGAAAAAATGCTGGGCAACGCGGCGGGTGCCGATGTATATGACGGTATCCCACTGATGTCTGTGGAGGAGATGCTGGAGTACCCCGGTTTGGATGCCGTGGCCATCGAAACCAGCGAGCTGAACCTGACGAAGTATGCCATGATGGCGGTGAGCAAGGGGCTTGCCGTTCATATGGATAAGCCAGGCGGAACGGAGCTCGCGGACTTTGAAGAGCTGATTGCTGAGGTCAAAAAACGGGGGACGCTGTTCCATACGGGTTATATGTACCGCTACAATCCCGCTGTGCTGAAACTAAAAAAAGAAATTGAGGAAGGAAAGCTTGGCGGCATTTATAGTGTGGAGGCCCATATGGACTGCGGTCATAATCCTGCTAAGCGTCAGTGGTTGGGCCAGTTCCCGGGCGGTATGATGTTCTTCTTGGGCTGCCATTTGGTGGATATGATTTGCTATCTTCAGGGCTTCCCGAAGGAAGTCATTCCGTATAACTGCTCCACCGGATTTGACGGCGTGACGGCGGATGACTACGGCTTTGCCGTGCTGAAGTATGACAACGGCATTTCCTTTGCCAAAACTTGTGCCAACGAGTTGGGCGGATTCATGCGCCGGCAGTTGGTTGTCTGTGGCGAGAAGGGAACGGTACAACTGCTGCCCTTTGAGGCGCCGCCGGATGAAGGACAGCGTACCGGCTTGATTACGGGCGTACGGGAATGCTTTGACCGGAATGGCGGATGGTTCTATAAGGGCGATTCCTACAATACTGAATTGTTTGACCGCTATATTCCCATGATGGAGGGCTTCGCCGCGTATGTCCGCGGTGAAAAGGAGAATCCCTTTACACCGGATTATGAGCTGGAAGTGTACAAGACTGTGCTGAAGGCCTGTGGGAAATAATACGGGAGGAAGAGAAAATGCTGAACGGACAGAAAATCATGTTTACCGCTCCCTGTCGTGCGGAACTGCTTTCCGCGCAGTGGGATGCGGAACTTCCTGAAGGGAAGGTCCTGGTGAAGACTGCTGTAAGTACCATCAGCCCCGGAACGGAGAGGGCAGTGCTGACGGATTCTCCCAACTGCGGCGGGTATGCTTACCATGTTTTTCCGCGGCAGAGCGGCTACTCCTCCGCGGGTACGGTGGAAAGTGTCGGGAAAGGCGTGACGAACGTCAAACCTGGCGACAGGGTGATTGTATACTGGGGAACCCATTCGTCCTATAATTCCGTATCGGAAAAGCAGGTTGTACCAATCCCCGACGGGGTGTCCTTTGAGGAGGCCGCTACTGTATTCATCTCCACTTTCTCCCTGGCCGCTATCCGGAAGTGCCGGGTGGAAATCGGTGAAAGCGCGCTGGTGATGGGTTGCGGGCTGCTGGGTCAGTTTGCCGTGAAGTTGCTGCGTGCGGCCGGCGCGGCGCCTATTATTGCCGCGGATCTTGTTCCCGCCCGCCGGGAAGAAGCATTGCAGAACGGCGCTGACTACGCCTTTGACCCTGCCGAGAAAGATTTTGCGGCGAAGGTGAAGGACGTTACCGGAAAGGGCGTGAACGTGGTCATTGAGGTGACCGGCGTAGGCGCGGGGCTGGACGAGGCGTTGGACTGTACCGCACGCTTCGGACGTGTGGCGCTGCTGGGCTGTACCCGAAACAGCGACTTTAATATTGATTACTATCACAAGATTCATACCCCCGGCATCACTTTGGTGGGCGCGCATACAAAAGCGCGTCCCGAAGAGGATTCCTCTTCCGGCTGGTTTACCCAGCGGGACGATATCCTCGCGGTGCTTCGTCTACTGAAAATCGGGCGCATTTCTTACCGGGAGATGCTGCCGGAAAAGCCTTACCTACCGGAGAATTGCGCCGAAGCGTATGACCATATTATGCATGACCGCTCTTTCCCGACAATCGCGCAGTTTAACTGGAGAGAATAATAAGGAGCATATCTTGCCGGATGTCCTGATTCGGTACAGCAGTTTGAAAATACGGAAAACAGGGAAGTGCTACTGAAGATGGACAATTATTACATGGAAAAAGGAGAACACGAATGAAAGCGGTAATGATTCAGCAGGACGAAAAGCGCTCCCTGCTGTGGACGGAAGTGGAAGAACCCTCGCTCCGGCCTGATGAGGTGTGTATCAAGGTTGCATACACGGCGCTGAACCGGGCGGATTTGATGCAGCGGGAAGGCGATTATCCGCCGCCTCCGGGCTGTCCCGAATGGATGGGGCTGGAGGTCTCCGGTGAAATCGTCGGTTTCGGTAAGGACGCGGCTGAAAAATCGCCGTATCATACCGGCGACCGGGTCTGCGCCCTGCTTGGGGGTGGAGGATATGCCGAGTATGTCAACGTCCCTTGGGGAATGGTGATGCCCATTCCGGAGAATATCACCATGGCGGAAGCCGCGGCCATCCCCGAAGCGTTTGCCACCGCCTATTTGAACCTGTTCTGGGTCGGCGGAGTAAAGGCCGGGGATACGTTGCTGATGAACGCCGGGGCAAGCGGTCTTGCCAGCGTGGTAATCCCAATGGCAAAGGCGTTCGGAGCGCGTGTCATCACCACCATTATTGACGAAGAAAAACGGGCGGAGGTCGCCAAAACAGGCGCCGATTTGATTGTAAACACGAACACGGAGGACATCGTGGATGTGCTACAAAATGAACAGGCGGCAGGTCATCCGGTGGATGTAGCAATCGATTGCCTGGGGGGCGATGTGATGGGGAAGTGTCTTGAATATCTTCGTCACGGTGCGAGGTGGATTGTTATCGCGGCCTTGGCCGGGCAGTACACTAACATCGACCTGAAAAACATCTACAAGAGAAACGTGAAAATCATTGGCTCCACCCTGCGGTCAAAGAGTCCGGAAGAGAAGCACGAGATTCTCTCCTCACTTGTCCGGGACGTGTGGCCGAAGGTTGCGGACGGCGTAGTTCGCCCGACGCTGTATAAAATCCTGCCAGTAACTCAAGCGGAGGACGCGCACGCAATCCTTCAACGAGGTGAAAATGTGGGCAAGGTTGTGCTTCAAATCCAATAAAGACAGGAGGTCTTTCCATGGCGACGATTCTTCCCCGTCCCGAGCATCCACGTCCTGACTTCGTCCGGCCCAATTGGGTGAGCCTGAACGGCGAGTGGCAGTTCAGCTATGATGATGATAATAAGGGCTTGAATGAAAAATGGTACCGTCCGGGCATTGTGCTGGACAGGACCATCACGGTACCGTTCTGCTACCAGTGTGAACTGAGCGGCGTGAATGAGCAGGAGTACCATCCCATTCTCTGGTACCGCCGGTCTTTCGATAAGCCCAAGTTTATCGCCGGTCACCGGATGCTGCTGCGCTTCGGTGCCGTGGACTTCGCTTGCGCCGTGTACGTGAACGGCCAGTGCGTAGGCACCCACAAGGGCGGCTATACGCCTTTCGCCTTTGACATCACGCCCTACCTGCGCTACGGAAAAAACGACCTGTGCCTGCGGGTGGAGGATGCCCGTGACTGCACACAGCCCCGCGGCAAACAGATGTGGACCGATAAATGGTTCGGGTGCTGGTATACGCCTACCAGCGGCATCTGGCAGAGCGTGTACCTGGAGGAAGCGGGCAGCGTCTATGTGAAGACCGCCCACATCACCCCCGATATCGATGAAGGCACTGCCGCGCTGCGCGTGACGCTGAACGAGATTCCCGCTAAGCCCATGAACGTGAAGGTTACGGTCACCATGGACGGCAATCTTGTCCGTCAGCAGACCATGGTCATGAACCAGCGCAGTCAGCGCATGGTACTGGATATGGTAGCCGGTACCACTCTCCATCAGCTGGTTCGCTGGACGCCCCAGAACCCCAAGCTGTACGATGTACATATCGTAACCGATACGGGCGACGATGTGGCTACCTATTTCGGTATGCGGAAGGTACATGTGGTGGATGGGCGCGTGTTGCTGAACAACAAGCCCATTTATCAGCGTCTGGTGCTGGATCAGGGCTATTGGCCCCAGTCCCTGATTACGCCGCCCAGCGATGAGGCGATTCGCGCGGATATCGAATGGACGCTGAAGCTGGGCTATAACGGTGCCCGCAAGCATCAGAAGCTGGAGGATCCCCGGTACTATTACTGGGCGGATAAGCTTGGCCTGCTGGTATGGGAGGAGATTCCCAGCGCGTACGAGTATACCGATGAGGCTGTGGTGAACACGAGCGAGACGCTAACCGGCGGCATCGAGCGAGACTTCAACCATCCCAGCGTAATTACCTGGGTACCGGTGAACGAAAGCTGGGGCATGGACCGTCTCTATGCCAATAAGCAGATGCAGGCCAGTGCCAACATGCTGTATTACCAGGTAAAGGCGCTGGACGGCACGCGGATGGTATCCACCAATGACGGCTGGGAATGTGTGCAGAGCGACATCTTCGGCCTGCACGACTATGCTGCCACAGGCGATGTATTGGCGAAGCACTTTGCCAGCCGCGATGAAATTACGGAGCACGCCTGCGACCACCGCATGGCGTACTGCGACGGCAAGGAGTGGAACGGGAAGGAAGCATTCCTGCTGACAGAATACGGCGGGATTGCGTTCGACGATCATGATAATGGTTCCTGGGGCTATCACGACAAGGTGAGCGGCGAGGAAGCGTTCTTTGAGCGGTATCAATCCCTGACGGACGCCGCCCGGGCCATTCCGTACTGCCAGGGCTATGTGTATACCCAGCTGACGGACGTGCAACAGGAGCAGAACGGCATCCTGACGCCGGACCGGAAGCCAAAGGTGGACGTGGATCGCTTCCGTGCTCTGACTATCAACCCGGACGGAAAATACCAATAATGATCTGATTCATTCAGAAGACCCATGGGTTGCTCGAAATTTGAGAGGCCCATGGGCCTTATAAAAACTTATCCTTCTATTAACTGAATTGTGTTTATTTGCCAGACATGACAAAAAATGTCTAACAACAATTGAACTTCTTCGGAGGAACGAACTATGCGCGAGTTTTCAATCCTGGACTATGGCGGGAGGCCGGACAGGGCGGAATTGCAGACAGAGCCGATTCAGTCCTGCATCGATGACTGTTTCCGGAATGGCGGGGGAACCGTTGTGATTCCGAAGGGAACTTTCCGCACGGGCGGGTTGAGAATCCGCTCCGACGTTACGCTGCTTCTGAAATCCGGCTGTGTGCTGTGCGGCAGCCGTGACCCGATGGATTATATGGCAATCCGCACGGATACGGTTGAACCGCTGAAGGATGATGACCGTTCGAATGCGTTGTATGCCCTCCCGCACCTCAGAAAAAACAACGATCATATCAACAAGCCCGGCAGCCGTTGGAATAACGCGCTGCTGCGCGCCATTGACGCGGAAAACATCGCTGTCATCGGCGAAGAGGGTGCCGTGATTGACGGTATGGATCCCTATGACGAGCTTGGTGAGGAAGCATACCGCGGGCCTCACGGCATGGATTTCCATCGCTGCCGGAATGTGACACTGCGGGGATATACGATTCAAAATACCGGAAACTGGGCACACGCGCTGTTTGATGTTGTGAACCTGACGATGACACGCGTGACCGTGCTGGCAGGGCATGACGGCATTCACATCACCGGCTGCGAAAACGTGCTGATTGAGGATTGCGGCTTCTATACCGGGGACGACTGCATTGCCGGTATCGATAATCTGAACGTGACAGCAAGACGGTGCGAAATGAATACAGCCTGCAGCGGACTGCGATTCGGCGGTACGAATGCTGTGATTGAGGATTGCCATTTCTTTGGCCCGGCGAAGTATCTGTTCCGGGGCAGTCTTACGAAAGAGGAGAAGCGTTCGGGTGTACCCGTTCCCAATGCCGGAAATCACAGGTATAACATGCTCAGCACGTTTACCTATTACGCGGATTTTTCCCGCGCAATCCGCATGCAGCCCGGCAATATCATCCTGCGGAACTGCGTATCCGAAAACGCGGATCGCTTTCTGCATTACAATTTTTCCGGCAACGAAACATGGCAGAAAAACCGACCGTTGAAGAATATCCGGTTTGAAAACGTTACCGCCACCGGCATTCGCTATCCCATTACCGCCTACGGTGACGCGGCCTGCCCGGTCAGGCTGGAAATCATTGACTGTCATTTATCTTTTTCGGAAATTCCCGGTATGCAGGGAATGAGCCTGAGCCACTGGGAAGATGTGCTGCTGAAGAATATGACTGTGGACGGGCTGGATACCGATACCTTGGCCAAGGCCTGGAGCGACGGTCCGGCCATTCGCACGGAAAGCTTCGGTGCGGAGAACTTCAACGGAGAATTACTAAGTGCCGCAAAGGAGCCGTTTTCATGCAAACCAATATGATTTGTGGACGTGATACTTCTCCGAAGTTTGTAGTAAAATACAAAATGATTGAAATGATAGGGAGTAAGTCACAATGAAACTGATCAATTATGCACATCGCGGAGCGTC